>JBDTPW010000114.1:0-37386 GCA_039932495.1 Ilumatobacteraceae bacterium | reverse complement strand
GCAGCGATTGTGTGGACATGGGGCAAGGGTAGTGCCGGAACGAGTCAGCTAGTCATGGGTTTGGCTAGGGCTAAAGACCTTGGCTCCGGCCACGCAATGAAACGATTGCTGTCTGGCAAATGAACCGAGTAGAGAATTGCTCGTCGCAGGTACAAGTGATCGTCGTACTCTCCCTCGGTGACATAGGGTCGTCGAGCCGCCCGAAGCATGAGGCGAATGATCGGTTGCACATTTAATAAATAGTTTGCAAATTGCCCACCGACTTTAAGGACTCTGCGCGCCTCCCCAAGGGCCCGGCCGACAAGGAACACCTGACTGTCAGGGCGGTACCGAACGAGATTTCGTCAATGCCATCCCCAGCCACCGCCGACATCAATAATTCGGGCATTGATTGGCAATTGCTTAATAAAGCGCCGAACCTCCCGGTCCATGACCGGAATGGAATGGTGTTTTCCGATCGCTTTGAGAGTGTCGCTTGGCGCGGTCGCAAAGGTGATTAATTCACGAAACGACAATTCGCTCGTCTGAGCCAGATTCAAAGGTGGGTTCCCGTAAATCCCGTCACTGTCCTGTTGGAGACCAAAAACGGGCATGTCTTTCATTCAAGGGACACGCTACTTGAGACAATTTCTGACCTCCTGCACCATGACTGGTGCGACTAGCAAACCTGGTGCACAAAAATTGCAATCGTGTAATTCAAGAAATGTTTGAGCACGAGTTGCGCTCGGTCGATTTCTGGCACTTGACTCATTGAAAATTACACATCGGACCAGTCGGCGGATTGATACGAGATCAAGGGGACGGTAAATGGAAGTCAGACGTGTATTGCCTGAAGATCTTGACCAGGTCAGTGAAAAGAAGAGACGAGTGCCGGAAATGGCTCTTGGCTTGATTCTCGTCATTGGCGGCGCATTTGGCGCCCTCATGATGTACCGAAGTGGTACTGAATCTGTCACTGTCGTGGCTAGCGCGCACAAACTATTTCGAGGTCAACAGATTTCGCCGTCTGATTTGGTTGCGACAGAAGTGCCTGGAAGTGTCTCCCACTTCTTTGTAAGTGGGCTGGACGCCAATTCATTGGTAGGCAAGACGGTCGCCATTGATGTCGAAGGCCATGTGCCGTTGTCGGCATCAATGACGACAACGAATACACCGCTTACCCCGTCCGAAGCATTGACGTCGGCGCCGGTGGATACTGGAAATTACCCAAGCGAAATTGCTCCCGGTGACCGGGTTCGAGTGGTATTGGCACCCGAACTGACGCTGACTGCGGAAACAGTTCCGATCATGTTCGAAGAGGTCGTAACAGTTTGGTCAATTCAAACCCCGGAGGATTACTCGGATCAGGCGGTCATCACTCTTCGCGGGCCACTTGAACTGGCAATGGCAGTTGCAAGTACTGGAAAAGTTCATATTGTGCTTGTCGGCAATGCCGACGATTTGAGAATTCCGTGACGGTGTTGTCAGCTACCGACTATCGAAGCAATGAATCGAATGGCGTCGGACTCGTTGGTGCCCTTGCCTCAAGAGTGAGCGAGCTTCTGGCAGACGACCGAATTTCTCGTCGAACGACAGGCGAGAGCGATCCGAATTCGTCCGATGAGCATGATCTGGCTCGCAGTGCCATGCGAGTTGAACTTGCTCGACTTAGTGGTGCCAGACGAGCTGAGGCTCGAGCAGTCCTGACCGCCAGCGAGGAACAACAACTTACGAACGAAGTGATAGCTCACGTGCTCGGGCTTGGACGGCTGCAGCCGTTGCTCGACGATCCCGATATAACCGATATCCATGTTCGAGGTTGTGCATCGGTATGGGTCAAACTGCGCAATGGCTCTCGGGAGTCACGGTCACCAATCGTCGAATCAGATAGTGAATTAATTGAACTCATTCGCCGTGCCGGGACTCGAATGGGTAACACTGAGCATCGTTTTGACTCCGGAAATCCGGAATTAAACCTACAACTACCAGACGGTTCGCGACTATTTGCGACAATGGAAGTTTCCTCTCGCCCTAGTTTGGTCGTCCGTCGTCATCGCTTCGACATTTCTTCGCTTGAAGAATTGCATAACTGCGGAATGTTTTCGGGTTTGGTCCATGAATTCTTCGCTGCTGCTGTGCGCGCTAGGCGGAATTTCGTGATAGCCGGAGGAACCGGCTCGGGGAAGACAACTTTGCTTCGGGCTCTAATCAATGAAATTCTGCCGCAAGAGAGAATCGTGACAATTGAGGACGCGTATGAGTTAGGAATTGATCGATTCGAGGAGCAGCATCCAGATCACGACGCCCTTCAGTCTCGTCCAGCAAATATTGAGGGACGAGGCGAAATCACACTCGCCGATCTGACCCGGATGGCACTTCGGATGGATCCAGATCGCGTCATAGTTGGCGAAGTTCGTGGCGCGGAAGCATTTCCAATGTTGCTTGCGATGGGTCAGGGTAACAACGGTTCGATGTGCACTATGCATGCGGACAGCACGAGGTCCGTGTTTCCAAAACTTGCGGCTTATGTCTCGATGGCTGCTACCGGTCTCCCGGTTGAGACGGTCAATCTGCTGATTGCGAGTGCAGTTCACTTCGTGGTTTACATCGATAATTCGCAACGAACTCGACGTGTTGTTTCAATACGCGAAGTCATAGATAGCGACGGCATCAGCATCATCTCCAACGAAGTTTTTCAGCCCGGTAAGGACTCATTCGCCGTTCCGGCTTATCCACTACGTGAAGGAACTCAAACTTTGCTTCGGGAGCACGGTTTTGACGCCGCGTCGCATTGGAGAATGTCGCAATGAACGCATTGTTCATTGCCTTGTTCGGGGGGATTGTTGGGCTCGGTTGCCTCATTGCACTTCTCGGTTCCCGTGGTGATCGGCTTTCGTCGTCGATATCGGACATGCAAGGTTCTCGAAAGCGGCACATTCGTCCGACCCTGCTTCTCGCCCCGACTGTTGGAAGCGTCGTATACGTTTTCTCGGGTTGGGTCATCGTTGGTTTGATTGTCTGTGTATTTACTGGTCTCTTGCCTGGTATTGGAACCAAGCAAGCTTTTCGACGCGACGAGCAAGCGCTCGTCGAAGCAATTGCTTCGTGGACGGAGCAATTGCGAGACACCCTCGCCGGTTCTCACGGTCTCGAGCAGGTCATAATTGCTACGGCATCGCACGCCCCTCTGGCCATTGCACCGGCAGTCGAGCGCTTGGCCGTGTTTATCTCTTACGGATCACTTTCTGATGGACTCCGCCGCTTTGCAGAAGATGTCGACCATCCAACAGCCGATTTTGTGACGGCCGCATTGGTGACGGCCTCTCAACATCAAGCTCGAGACATTGGATTACTGCTTGGCCATCTTGCACAATGTGCCCGAGACGAAGGTCGAATGCGGACACGAATTTGGGTTGGAAGGGCTAGGACCAGAAGCGCAGTCCGGATAATCGCGACTGTGGTGTTGCTGTTTGTTTTAGGGCTATTCACGCTCAACCGCGAATACCTAAAGCCATATTCGAGTGTTACCGGGCAGGTCATCCTGGGTCTCATTCTGGCTGGATTTGCAGTCGCGTTGTTGATGATGCAGAAAATGTCGCAAATCGAAACTCCCGAACGATTTATCCGGAGACGAACGGTGGTCGTGAGGTGATTCGGATGATGTTGTTCGGAACGGTAGTGGGAATTGGAATATGGCTGGTCGTTTTCCCCAACATGATCAGTGAACTTATGCGAGTCTTTCGTCGCACCGGTAGTCGCGGGCGAATTTGGCTGAACGTCAGAACCAGTAGCCGACATAGGGCCGATCTGGAAATTATGAATCGAGTCGCCGCCAGCATGGTCATTCGAAAATTGGTCGGGGCGATTAGTTGTGTTACGGCAGTTGTGTTCTTCATAGCTCTTCTCGCCAAATTCGGAATTGTTCTTCCAACTTCGGGGTCGCTCATAACATCCTTAGTTGGCGCTGTGATCGGATTTGTCTTACCCGATCAGCTTCTTCGACAGTCTGCGACTAAACGGAGGCGCAATTTTCTGCACGCATTTTCCAGCTATTTGGATCTCACCAACGTATTGCTCGCCGGGGGCGCTGGTACGGAGACCGCGCTTGTCGCCGCCGCCGACGCAGGCGATGGTTGGGCATTCGACGAAATTCGTCGCTCACTTTTCCGAGCACGCAGTGGGCGGCGGTCACCTTGGAGCGAACTCGCCTCGCTCGGGCACCGGTTCAATTTGCCAGAGATAGTTGAAGTCTCCGGCAGCGTTCAATTGGCGGGCGAGCATGGCGCCCGAATTCGTTCGTCGCTTACAGCAAAGGCCGACTCATTGAGGTATCGACAGATGGGCGAGATTGAAGCTCAAGCACAGGCGTCGACTGAGCGAATGGGTATTCCGATGGTCTTGCTGTTTATTTCTTTTATCGCGCTTGTCGGATATCCAGCTGTCTCGACTGTTGTGGGAGGTCTATGACTTATTGATGCTTGCCGGATCCCAGCCGCCTTGAAAAGCAATAACGAAATCTATTCACCATTTAGGGAAAGGACATGAAATGTCGTCATTACGTCAATTTTGGGAGTACTACTGGATTCGATTTACTGCTGCGGCAGAAAGTGATCTTGAGCGAGGTGAGGTCAGCGCAACCACGGTTGTTATGGCCGCGGCACTCATCGCGTTAGCGATTGTGGTCGGGGCAACCATCACCGCGCGAGTTCGCGACAAAGCCAACTCGCTTGATCTCGGTTAACGGGCCCACAGCTTCACTGTGAACGCAAGTGCTCGACTGAGACCGGTCTCGCGCGACAAACGTGATCTGGGTGAGACAACAGTTCAGGTATTACTCGCTGTTCCGGTTGTCTTTACTCTCGTACTCATTGCCGTTCAAGGGGCCGTGTATATGCATTCGGCTCACGTTGCGTCGGCCAGCGCCTCGAGAGGGGCGGCTGTCGGCGCAACGATGAACGGAGGAGAGATCGAAGCTATTGATGCGGCGGTTCGAACTGCTGCAGAGTTATCGGCGCAATTTGCTGACGAACCGCGCGCAATCGTCGCTCGCGACACAGTGACGGTTACCGTTACTCTGCGCGTTCCGCAGGTTGCTCCGTTTTTCAGTCTTCATGTCTCGCGCACCGCCGTTGAACCTCGCGAGCGATTCATTCCCGAGGACGAGCGTTGAATACCGAGCGAGGTAGTGCGACCGTCGAACTGGTCCTCCTTACACCGGTTCTGATGATTCTCACCATGTTCGCCGTAACCGCGGGGAGAAGCGGAGAATCGAAAATTCAAGTACATCACGCCGCGGACCAAGCGGCGCGAGCAGCGTCCCTGGTGCATCCACGATCTATGCAAGCGGTGGCCGAGCGCGTTGCTCGAGATGATCTTGTCAATAGTGGTGTCGGTTGCGTCGATACGACAATTGACGTGGTGGTCGATGAGTCTGGTTCATTGCACAGTGTCACGGTTGTTGTGGATTGCGTTGTCAATCATGGCGATCTAGAACTGCTGGGGCTCCGCGAACGGCACGTATTCGCGCGTTCCACTGAAGTCATTGACAGGTGGAGAGTCGATTAGCGATGAAGCGTCGCACTCAGATCGGGGATGAAGGAACCATTACTGCAATGGTCGTGATCCTGGCGACAACATTTGTCGCTTGTGCCGGTTTGGCGGTTGATGGAGGACGACTCGTTGCGGCGAAAATTGCGCTCGGAGACCAGGCAGAAAATGCAGCCCGTGCTGGGGCCCAGGAGATCTCGTCTTTTCGTGGTGGGACGCTGAGGCTTGATGAGTCCCAAGCGGTGCGTGCCGCCGAAGAATTCTTGTCCTCAAACGGCGTGAACGGCGATGCTTACATTGAAGACAACAGTGTCACGGTTGAAGTGCGCGAAGTAGTTCCCATGACATTGATGCGGCTGTTTGGCATCAAGAACAAAACACTGTCGGCAAGTCGCAGCGCAACCCCAACGGATGGGTCATGAAACGAATAGGCGCCATCCTTACTTGGTTGCTTTTCATGGTTGCACTACCACTGGTTCTCACAATCGTAAATTGCACTCCATTAAATAGTGCCCTCGGGGCCAAATCCAATTTCCTAGATTCCAATTGGCAGATCCTCCCTGTCTACGTTGCTAGTTCGTTGCTTTGGTTGATCTGGCTCTACGGCTTGTGCATGTTTGTCCTTGATCTTTGGCACTTGAAAACAAGGAGTAGCCGGCGTGAAACTGACTTCGCATTTCGGAGATGGATAGCGATTAGCGCCGCCGCGGTTTGGTCTTTTATCGTGGCGAGTCAGGCATCCGCATCAACTGTGAGCGCAATGTCAAATGAGGCCTCTGGCAGGGAATCCAAACCTGCAAAACCTAGAGCAGAGTTCGATGCTCTCGATGCATCATCGTCCACGCCGCTGGCTCTGTCTACCTCGACGGTTCTCGTATCTGGAGTGCTCCAGATAGTCAAATCCCGTCGTCGAGCGGTCCTTCGAGGCTCGCTTCCGCACTCGCAAATTCAGTCCATTTCGCAACGGTCTCAAGCAACTTTGAAGGAGTTACAACTTGCCGAATCGGATTCCAAATGTGATGACATTCGAAACGCAATGAATTCCATCATTGATAGCGAGCTTTCGCCGATTCTTGCCTCGTGGCGACCGGGTTCTACTCCATGCGCTGTCCTGCAACGCGACAATCAGAAGCAGAACGCACGACCACTAAGTTGCTTGCCCCTTGGCCTAGCACACGGCGAAATTATTTTCCTTTCTCTTTCACAAGGCGATGTCTTTGCGATATGTCCCGGTAGCGATGATCGTGCGAGAAGTGTGATCGCTCATGTGGCGCAGTCATACGCCTTGGAAACCATGGGCTCGGACATTCAAGTATTCACTCTCGGATTTAACAATGCGGAACTTATAGGAACACGAAATTTGACGATAGCGAATTCGGTCGATCAGTTGATCAAATCTGTCCTTAGCGATGATTCGCGCAACCCGATTGTGGTGTGCTCGGCCGAACCGCTCTCGGCGACAATTGTCAATCAATTACGCGGGCATGGTTGCGCTGTGGTTACAGCATCTCCGGATGCCGAAGCCGACGTCTCGTTGATTCTCGCCGATCGCGGCTGGACCATTGCTCAGATCCAACTGGAGATTTCCGTGTACGGCATCTCGTCGGAGGAACGGACCGCAGTATCCAGACTCGTCGATGAAATTTCACGTCCATACCCCCTGCCAAAACGCACCCAACCAATGACGACGGCATCTGAATGGGAAGTACTGGTACGCATGCTTGGCCCGGTTGAAGTCATGACGCGCGAGGGGGTGACAATTCGATTCGAGAAATCAAAATCAACTGAACTACTGGCGTGGTTGACGACTCACCGTTCGAGACCATCGCGATCTGCCGCACGCACGGCACTTTGGGAAGTAAGTGTTCAAGATGCCACATTCACAAATGTGGTGTCCGATGTTCGACGGAGTCTCGGACGAGCTCTGAAACTGGCGGACAACGAAGACTGGCTAGGTCGAACTCTGACCGACTCGTTGCCGCTTCATCATTTAATAACGACGGATTATGAACTTTTGGAGTCCAGCATCCGACGCGCGCCATCGCTTGATGACGAATCGGCGTTAAGCGGCCTGTGTGCCTCTCTTGAATATGTCCGAGATCTGCCATTTTCCGGTTCCAACTACCTATGGTCAGATTCGGAAGGAATTACAACGCAATTGACACTTTCGGTCATGACTTCCGCTGTGATGGCTTCGCGATTGTTCCTGAAACGTGGCGACACGCGAGGAGTGTTTTGGGCAACTGGGTGCGGACTCAAGGTATTGCCGGGCCACGAAGAACTACTCGCTCTGCGGATGCGGGCACATGCACTTAAGGGAGATCTCGCCGCCGTGAGAGCGGAATGGAGTAGTCATGAACGGGCAATTGCTCGCGATTCCTGGAGTGGGGGAGCAACTTCTCCAAAACTTATTGAATTATGTCGAGACTTGCTCAGCTCACCGCGCCAAGAGATCTACAGCGTCAATGAATAGATAAGCGCGTCGGTGGATGTGTCACCGTCGTGACACGTTTGAATTTCGGTTCGAATCACTACGAAACCGTTCTTCGCCGCGGTACCACGGGAGGCGAAGTTTGCCGGCGAGATCTTCAGGGTAAGTGATTTTGCGCCATCGAGTGTTTTTGCATGCTCCGTGAGTTGGGCAAGTGCCTGAGTCGCCGCTCCTTGGCGCCGCGCCCAAGGCGCGATCCAATATCCCGCGTTGGCTTCCCCTGTCGCTTGATCAATGCCGTGAATGCCGATCATTCCAACGCCTAAATGTGTTTCGCTGTCGACGATTGCAAAATGTCCCGTTTGAGACTGTGCTTCAACAATGAACTCTTCGGCATGGCTTCGCAAGTATGGGCGGGGAACTGTCGTCCAACGCTGAATTTCTGGGTCTTGACAGGCCCGAGTGATCCACTCGATGTCATTGTCGTTGGGTTGTCGCAGAGCAACGATCACGTCTCGACAGTAGTATCGCCCAATGACTTCGAACAGCGAAATTATTGATAGTCCAAGCGATTGGGTCGCCGACCATATCCACCGCTACGTCGCAACTAACGGAGAAGATGGTCACCTCTGGCGCGGGGTGACGTGTTTGTTGCTCACGACAACGGGACGCAAAACAGGCAAGCGACATCGAACCGCTCTCATTTACGGTCGCCTAGACGATGATTACGTCATTGTTGCATCTAAGGGCGGTCATCCAACTCATCCATTGTGGTACACCAACATTGAGGCGCATCCGGAAGTGACGCTGCAGGTTGCGGCCGATGTGTTTCAGGCGGTTGGAACAACAATTAACGATGACGCCGAGTATGACCGAGCGTGGAAGATCATGGCCGACATATGGCCGGACTACAACGTGTATCAAACCAAGACCACCCGGAAAATTCCACTGGTTCGTTTGCGCCGAAAGTAGTCGACGCCAAAGATTGTTAGTCGGTTACCAAACCTGGTTTGCCGGCATTGAATTTGATTGCGACGATTACTAGCGGTACGTAGGCGAGTATGACGCCACTAAATCCGTCAATTGTTTCGTGAGCAACGAGCATGGCTATCGGAAATAGCCACAGCAAGTTGATTGCACCGACTGCAACCGAAACCGGTGCATGTCGACCAAACCGGATCGCCACATGCTGGTAGGCGTGACTTCTATGAGCCACATGCAAACGCTCCTGACGCAGTGCTCTGCGGATAAGCGTGACGGTTGCGTCAACGATAAACACTCCCATCAGAATCACCCACGACCAACCAAGTCGGGGAGATGTGTGGGCGGCCTGAATCGATAGCCCACCAAACAGGATTCCAATAAATCCGCTACCGACATCGCCGATAAAAATCCTTGCCGGTGGCCAATTGAGAACAAGAAAACCAAGTGTCGCTCCCGCTAGGGAAATTGGAACAAACCAAAGCTGAGATTGTGGTGCAATATCCCAAACCAAATACGCTCCGCACAGCCCGGTGGTCAACGTTTCGACTCCCGTTATTCCGTCGATGCCGTCCATGAAATTGAACAGATTGAGCAACCACATCAGGTAGAGAACCCCAAGTATTGAACCAATTACTCCAATATCTACCGAGTTACCAAATACGGGAAGTGCGGGAACTCCGCGAAGGCCAGCGACGATGACGATTGCGGCGATCAAGTGTCCGAGCAGCCGCCATCTGGCCGAGGTGAGAAGTCCTCGATCATCGAGAAATCCAACGAAGGCGACAATCAGAGAACCGACTGAGATTGATATGGAATCGCGGGCGCCCACTGTGTTTGTAAGCCAGAGACCAATCAAAGTGGCAATCACAACAACGACAATCGCAATTCCCCCGCCCCGCGTTGTTGGTGTCGCGTGCGAACTGCGTTCATTGGGGACATCTAGAGCGCTGATTCTGGATCCAGAGTGTCGAATCAACTGTGTTACGCCGAACGCAACTACCGCAGCCGCAGCAAAAAGGAGAAGTTCAATCACGCGAATCTAAACCCGCATACTTGACCGTGCGTGCCAGAATTTCGGTGGGCGTCGCCGTCGGCCTCCATTGAAGAAGATCCATCGTCTTGGAAATGTCGACTCTCAGCGGTCCACACAGTCGCAGATACTGATCCTCACGACGTAACACCTTTGCGCCAATCCAAAGCAGAAATTGAGGACAAGGGAAGAGACGTGCGCGACGGCCCTCAGCTTGGGCAATGAGTCGAACAAGTTCGGGAGTTGAAATATCAGCATTGTCGGAGACGAGAAATACATTGTTCGGAGCGGCCGGATGATCAACACACGTGACAATCAGATTGACCAGATTGTCGACCCCGACGAGGCTTCGCTTGTTGTGAACGGATCGAAGTGGAAGCGGTATCTGCTTGTGCACAAGATTTAAAAGTTGAAGAAAGTTTGCTCGAACTCCTGGTCCATAAACAAGAGGTGGTCGGATGACGACCACCTCTAATGCGGACGAACGGGTCAATTGAAATAGGCCATTCTCGGCTTCCAATTTTGATTTGCCATATGCGTCGACCGGATGAGGTGTCGATTCGGGGGTGAACGGCGCATCCAATGGCGTTGACTCGCCGTTTACTTTGATCGAACTTAAAAATACAAAACGTTTCACACCATTGGCAACGGCGGCGCAGGCAAGATTTAGCGTCGCTGCTGTGTTTGCCGAATGGTATGCGGATTCAGGATCGTTTTCTGGATCGCCTTGGACATGAACTCGACCGGCCAAGTGGATAATGACCTCGCAATCCTTAAGGAGCGATTCGTAATCGACTTGCTGCTCAAGATCAATATTGGGAATTATTCGCACATTTGGACTGAACTGTGTCGGAACCGTTCTAGAAACGATCGTCACTTGATGCTGGGTATCCGCCAGCGCTGAGCATAGGTGCCGCCCGATAAAGCCGGTCGCGCCAGTTACGACAATGTTCATGTCTTGGCGAAACTTTTGTATACGGCGAGCGTTTGATCGTTAATCAGGCTTTTCGAAAATTCGCGCTCGGCCATCAAGCGCCCGGCAGCACCAAATCTCATTCGCATATCCTTGTCGGTGATTAGCTGACTCAGTGCATCTGCAAGCGCGTGAGCGTTTCGAGATTCAACAAGTAATCCATTCACTTGATCAATGACAACTTCCCGGCATCCTGGTACGTCGGTTGACACAACCGGTCGACCCGCAGCGAGAGCTTCGATAAGAGACTTTGGTAGTCCTTCGCGATAGGAGGGAAGGCAGACTATGTGGGTTGACGACAGTAAAGACGGAATGTCGTTGACGTGACCTTTCCAAATGGCCACTCCTTCTTTTGTCCATTGTTCGAGTTGAGACTGAGTGAGGGTCGTGGGATTTCCCGGATCGGTGTCTCCAATCAATTGAAAGTCTGCATTCAAACCCGACTTTCGAACTAGCCGAGCAGCATCGACAAACTCAACGACACCTTTGTCACGGAGCATTCGTGCGATGAGTGAAACGACAATTGAGCCTGGAGGTTCCGCGGTCGGCGAAAACAAGTGCGTATCGACTCCGGCGCCTTTGATCAACTCAAGATCGGATCCCCGCACAAAGTTAGAGGTCGTTAGCGATTCGAAATCGTCTTTGTTTTCAATGATGACACGACTTCCCCTTGGGTTGAGAAACAGGTGAAACACTTGTCGGATTATTGGACGGAGAATCTTTGCCTTTCGATCGTCGGATGAAAAGATGTATCCCATTCCGACAGGCGCGTTAACGATGTTGCGGATTCCGCATGTTTTGGCCGCAAGCGTGCCGAGTACCACTGGCTTGAGGGCGATGTTGTGGACGATGTCCGGCTTGAAGGCCTTTAGTGCCCGTCGAAGTTGGCGAATTGTCGAGAGTTCACGAATTGGGTTTAATCCGTGGCGGGAAAATTCCACGGGGATGACCGTGATCCCGAGTGCCTCAATCCGGTCAGCCTCCTTTCGTTTGCGTGTGGCTACGGCCACGTCGAAACCAGCGGCCTTTGCGGCGATTGCCCGATCTAGAAAATGAGAGGTGAAGAACCAGTCTTCAGTGATGACATAAAGAAGCTTCATTGTCAAAGGTCTAGATACCTCTGGGAATTGCGACTGCGTCCACTTTGGACGTTGCGATTGCAGGCGCCTCAAATGACTCTCTCCGCTCACGGCTCGCCATATCCATGATTACGGAGACGCCCATTAGGACCAGGAACGGAAGGTTTTGCCGCGATGAGTTGTAATCAGTCGTAGAAATCAGACCAATAAAGAATGCAAAGGCGGCAAGGATGCTGATCGATTGTCGTTGAAATTTCGAAGTCGAGATCATCGTCCAAACGAACAGAATTGGTACAACGAAGGTATCGACAAAAATCAAACGAAGCAGGAACAATCGAATTATCGAAAGATTCACAATCGCCGAATCAAAGAGTAGAAATTGCATACCCCCAAAATTGGCTAGAAGTCGAATGAACGCTGATTGCGTCCACAGTTGTGACACCGTTCCAAATTCCAGAGGCAAGTTGTCTTGAAAATGTAGTCCAACTATGTAGGCGTACGTTCCAGATACAAATGAAACAAGAACAATGAGCGGAAGATAAAGCAAGTGGAAGTTGATCCGAATGCGGCTGATCGCATAACCAAGAAGTAAGCCAAACACGAGTGCGACGGCCAGGTGCGGTCGTAGAAGAAATAGTCCGATCCAACCGATTGCATAAATTCGGCCGTCTCGGCCGATCATTGTTGCGAGGGCAAAGTAGGCAAGAGCGAGATCGCGGAGCCCTAACAGCGACATGAAAGCAATTAGTGGCCCGCAGAATAGGACTATGTACCACACTTTGAATTTGAGGTTTTCAATTCTGAAATGCTCTCGCACCAGTCGATAGATCAAAACGAAAAATACTGCTTGAAGAAACTTGAGTGCCAAAAGCGAATCGATCCCAATTCGGGTCAGAACCGCTGCTGGAATTGTGACGACATATCGCAGCTGAACTATTCCCCTTAGTGAATAGACGAGAGGGTTCTGGTTTACGTAGTCGACCAGCCTTGCTTGAACCACTTGATCGTCGGAATACCAGTAGTTCTGGGCGGTCCCATATTTCCAATAGATTGCGACAACACCAAAGGTCCACAAGCAGACGAAGGCGGTGAGAAATGCGTCTAGTCGTCGGCCCGAAAGGGTGGCACAAAGCAGCACAGCGCCTAGAAAAAGGGCTTGTGCGGTATAGAGAATCATGCGGCTATTTTCTGGCGAAAACTAATCGCGCGCGTCGTCGAAGGTATTTCATTGTCGACCACAGCATTGTCGCAATCATAATTGGTCGCTTAATTAAGTGTTTTTTGTGGATTGCCGAAAATGTGTTGAGTTCGCCGCGATACATCGAACGCATTTGACCGCTAAGTCCGGATTCACCGTAAGTTGGTTTGAACAGTCGCGTCAACGGCAAATTGATGAAACTAGCCGGTCCGTATTCGGCAACAATCTCCATCCACAACCTGTAGTCCTCCGAGAAGCGTTGATCCGGCGCAAATCGAAATTGCACTTCACGTCGGAGCATCACGGTTGGTGTACTTAGACGGTTTTTGAAGAGGAAGTCCTTGAGTTTGAAAGTGGATGTTGTGAAATCCTTTGTCGAAAAATCGCTCCACCGTGCGTCGGTGCCGATGTCGTACTGGTGGCCGCTGAGCGCAATTGAAGTATTGCGTTGCATAAGTTGAGTTTGAATTCGCAGTTTTTCTGGATGCCATGCATCGTCTGCGTCCAAGAATGCAATGAACTCTTGGGTCGCGTTATCCCAACCATTGTTCCGACTAGCCGACGGACCAAGGTTCATCGAATGTCTGACTAATTTGACTTTGATCCGGTTGTCGAACCATTGTTCGACAACCATTGCGCTCGTGTCGTCGCTTCCGTCGTCAACAACGATTACCTCTCGTGGCAACCGAACTTGAGCAGCCACAGATGCAAGCGCCCGCTCGATCGTCGTCGCAGAGTTGAACATCGGTATCACGACTGATACTGGGGCAAAATCCTCGGTCACGTGCGCTTGCCCATCCAATCCCAGTTTCCAATCAATTTAGAACGAAATGTGGATTCCATGTCGGTTGACCAGATTTCGGTTCGTTCGAGGGCAAATCGATCACTAACCGAGGTGACAATTCCATACTTGCTGGATACGGCGAACTTGTAACCTGCCTTCGCGGCTGCCAGCCTGACTTCGCTATTCATTGCGCCATGGGGATAGGCCATGGTCGTTACTTCTCTAGAGATTGTGTCTTCGATCCACTTCTTGCTGGCATCAAGTTCAAACTCAAGTTCTGATGGAGTGCAATCGGTGAGCAATCGGTGGCTGTATCCATGAGCCCCAATGGTTACTCCGGACACGTTGGCCAGTTCACGAAGGGATTGTTGAGTCAGATAGTGCCGTTCGCCGGACATGAGAAAGGAGGGATTGACAAACACATGGGATGAAAACCCGTATTCGAATAGGAGGGGTGCCGCGACCTCCAAGTTGTCGAGATATCCGTCATCAAACGTGAATGAAATGCCAACCGCTTGCAGTTCGGCCAGCGGGTGAACTGCGAAGGCCGGATCGGCCTGGCGGTCGTGAAGGAAATCGAGATGCGATCTAAATCGAATTGGCGAGAGACAGTAGAGGTCTTTCGAATCTCCCGGTGCATGCTCCTTGATCGAGTGGTACATCAGTATTCTCAGTCCCGGCGTTGTTCCGGAAAATCTTCGTTTCACACCAGAGATTGAACTTACGCCACCTCCGACGACCCGCTTCCAACGTTGCATTATTTCCCCCGTTACGCGGCTCGCATTCTTCGGGCGATCATTCTACTTACGATGCTTCCAACAATGCGGGGACGGCTGTATGACCATTCTCCCAAATACGTGAAGTCAGTAGCCCCGATGCCTTTTTTGAAGTTGTACACGCCGGCGTTATGTTGCGGGTCTACTCCGCTCAGGTCATAGAACGTGATGCCATCGCGTTGACAGAGTTCGATTAATTTCCAGAAACACAAATTGGACGCGTATTCCTTGCGTCCGGCCGGCGTTGCGGCGGCAAACATATCGAACGCCTTGTGACCAAGTTTGATTGCGCCACGTAGCGCCAGAATTTCGTCATCGCTGTTGACGCACTTGACCATCAGAACGTCGGACCCAAAGTTGTTAAGTAGTGATTCTGTTGTTCGCTCAAGTAGTTGTCGTTCGTTGGAAATGTGTTTGAATTCGCTCATTTCGTTGGTCAGCGTTGCAATTTCGGACGGGGTTGGATGGGTCCATTCGCTAACCGAAAGTTCGCGTTGCTCGCCGCGCGACAAATTGCGGGACCAGTTTCCCGAAAGTTTCTCACGGCGCTTCGTCTCGTTCGGTTCAATTTCGTAGATGAGCGTCTTGTCGCTGTTGAGCATTGAGGTCGGTTTTCGCCAGCCGAGAGATTGCAACGGAGACATGCCTTCATCGCTATAGGGGGTCATCGGACTGATGTGAATGTAAATCATCGGGGTTGGGAATTGCTTTCGTATGCACGAAATAAAATCTGGACCCCAAGTGTTTTGATCACCGATCGGGCCACCGGGAATCCAACACACGGTGGCGAAAGGGGTGACCTTGCGGTGCAGTACCTGTGCAATTGCCGAGACGGATCCGTTTGACCCATGAACAAGTCGAGTGGCGCTCCATCCAAAGTTCGATCGATGGAGGCCCCATCGCCAACCTTGATAGATATTTGCGTCATCGAACGATAGAAGAGTCGACTCCCAATCATCCGAAGTCCCCGACCATAGGTCCCAACCTTGGACGAGGGTCATAGAAAATTGACCAACCATAGATTCGTGTAGTGATATGGCGCAGTGTGGGCTATGGCCTCGGGAAGGTCTGGCCACCTGATGATCTCTACTCCGAATTTTGCAACCCGACGCTGAGCGTCCTGCATTGTCGATTCGTCGCCATAGAACGGGTAGCCGTAGGGGACGGTTCCATGAGGAAGTTGTGGGTAAAGAGGAGTGACTGATAGTCCGGCGAGTGCTTGGTGAACGGCCCAATAAAGTCCGTGCCGCCGCCTGATTTCAGAATTGGAATCAAGTCGTTTAAGTATGGAGAGACTTGACTTGCGCGGTCCGCTTAGCGCAAGAATATCGGTTTCACTCGTCGCCGACGAGATCGGCAGTGTTGAACCAGTTTTAGCGCGTCGAATGCGACGCGAGATCGTTCGCATCATGCGCAGAATCGGTATGTGGAGTCGTCGCTCGATTGTCGCGACCGCTCGGCGCAATCGAAACGCAGGATCGAGGTGCGTTGTCGAAGGTAGTTGTGCATGAATCCGATCCACAAACGGAGGCTCGTTGGCGGTAAGCATCGCACCGTCGGCCATGCGAATTGTCTTACGGATACTCGTTACACCCAGCGCACCGCGAGTACCCAGAAGATTTCCTGAACCATCGGCGCTCAAAAATCCATGTGCATTGTCCTCAATCAATACGGCATCGATTGAGGAAGAATATTGGACAAACGGGCTCAAGTCTTGGGCAAAGCCGAAGTAGTTGACGGCAATGACGGCGCGAATTCCATGATCGTTTGGAAAACTGACTGGCTTTAGCGATTCGTCCACGTGGTAATAGACAGGTCGGGCACCGACCGTGGCCAACGATGCAAGAAGTTCACGACAAACCAACGAGGGAACGGCGACTGCGTCCCCTGGTTTGATGTCTATCGCCCGCAATGCCTCAACAAGCGCATGACGAGCCAGGGAAAAGTATCGGGTCGTGGTCATGAGTCAACGAGTCTTGCGACGACTTCGTGGATCGAGAAGGTGAGCGAATGCGACGAGAATTGCAGGGTAGAGACGCAAACTAAATGGCCAGGTTAGAAAAGAACGAGCAAAGTGCGTACTGGCTTGTCCGAAGTTTCCACCGGCATCCAATCCTCTTCCTGCACCGTAGTGGGCACGCGCTCGACGTCGCCGTTGCTTTAACCGACTCGACAGAGATGTGTCCTGGCCGGAAAAGTGATCGTCAATGACTGCCAACTCGGCCGACATATTTCGCAGCACGTCATTGCTGGCGTTGGCCCCGTGACGCCGAAATTCACCGAGTACCTCCGGAACGAATTCGATTCGTTGGGTTACCTTGGCGATACGAAGCCACAAGTCGTAATCCTCCGCTGTCACAAAATCGGGTCGTTCGCTAAAACCTTTGAGATCAACGAGAAGTGAGCGACGAACGACGGTTGCCGAAGTTGAAATACAGTTACCGCGGTATAGAAGTTGCTGATAACTCGCGCGCGATCTAGGCCCGTACATAACCTTTCTTGGGCTTCGAGTTTCACTTACCCATAGCTCACCGTGACAGACGAGGTCGTTGCCATTCTCGAGTACTGAGACACACTCTTCAAGTTTGTCCTGATACCACACGTCGTCGGAATCCAAGAACGCAACGTAGTCTCCCGTCGAGTGACTTATTCCAATGTTTCGTGATGCGGCAATGATGCCGTTGTTGTGAAAGTTATGGAGAAAGATGCGGTCATCGTTAAACCCGTTGACTATTTCGACCGTGTCGTCGGTGGAGTAGTTGTTAACAATTATCGCCTGCCACTGGGAATAGGTTTGAGAACGAATCGATTCGATGGCATCCCGCAAAAGTAAAGCGTGATTGAAGGTCGGAACGACGATCGAAACCAGTGGTGGACTGTCTACATGTGACGAGTTCATGTTCGACGCGGAAATTCCTTGGCGCAGAACCTAAGTAGGTAATCGATCTCAGTGTCTATGTCGCCTCGCGGGACAAACCCTGACGCCAGTAGCTTGTCGCTTCGAAAATCGAGAGAGTGAGTCACTTCGCCGCTGGCAATTGGTGGTCGACTAATTGGGGGAGTGAATCCAAGTACTGCCTCACACCGATTGGCGATTCGTTGAGTCATTTCCCAAACCGAGAGTGACTCTCTGTGTCCAAGGTTGAATAATCCGTCGCCCACTCGAGCCAGATCCAGATTGATTAGATGGGAAATGGCCGCGGATACATCATGCAATGGGACAAAGTTACGTTTCTGATCGCCGTGAGTCTTAAGCGTCAGAGTTCCGAATTCGGCCGCTTGACGGCACAAGTCATTCACCAAAATGTGCCAAATGTTGACAAGAGGATCCATCGGCTTTCCAAAGCCATTCGCGCAGCGAATTCGTATTCCCGCAATCCGACCCAAATTGTGAACCTGTTCGACGAGGTGTTCGGCCTCTAAGTGCGTAGCGCCATACGGATGTTGAGGATGTGGGTTGGTTTCTTCGGTAATGGTTCCTGTCTGTGGCGAGCCATAGACCTGTGCGGTGGAGATGTAGATGATTCTGCTCACACCAGAAGCGATGCCACTATCCAGCAAATTGCGTGTCCCATCGACGTTGATGGCATGTGCAAGTTCCGGATCGCGGGCACATTCGACATCGTTCATAGCGGCGAGATGAACTACCACATCGACTCCGGACAGCGCCTTATCGAGCGATGTCGTGTCCAGAACGTCGAGATTTACAGTTGTTGCATCCGGCGCCCACAGTGGCGAACTCCGATTGGATCGAGAACCGAGACGAATGTTGAATTCTTGCTGTCGAGAGAGATGTTCGGAGAGCCGACCCCCAAGATTTCCGAATCCTCCGGTGAGGAGGATGGTCTCTCTCATTGGCGTGTCAACGTCCAGTTATGGGGGATTGATGCATCGAATGGATCAAGGCGCACGATTTCATCTGGGTCGTGCGGAATTGATGCACAGTTGGCGACGATCGACATTTCGGATCCGAGTCCGATGAACCCATTCCAGACAAGTGGGGGAACTGTGACAAGGCAATAGTTCTCTGGGCCAAGAATTATTTCCTGGATTTCGCCTCTTGTTGCGCTGTCATTGCGATCGTCGTAGAGAACAAACTTGATTTGACCGTGGGGAACCGCATAATTGAGCGTCATTTGTTTGTGCAGGTGCCAAGCCTTGATCGCATTCGGGTAAACGCAGGAAAAATAGATTTCGCCGAACGACTTGAATACTGGATCGGTAGACCGAAGCATATGCATGACCTTGCCTCGCTCGTCGGAGATCTGTCGCAAAGGTGTGATGGTGACGCCGTCAACCATTAGTCGTCGCCTCGTACTTCCTCAGTTGTGCGGAACCAATATCGCTTACGGAATCGCCGTCAATTACTGCCCGATACCACGAAACAGTTTCTTCGATCGTCCTGGCAAAATCCCATCGAGGCGACCATTGCAAATGCTCTCGAGCCTTGGCGCAGTTCAATTTCAACAACGTTGCCTCATGAAGCTGATCGCTGTCCGGTTCTACCGAGACCTTGCCCGATCCCCAGACCTTGATGCATTCGCGAGCGAGGTCTTCGACTGAATGGACCGCTGACTCCGGTGGGCCAAAGTTCCATGAGCCACTTGCCATGTCCGGGTCGCGGATGAGTCGATCAGCAAGTGTTATGTAACCCGAGAGCGGTTCCAGAACATGTTGCCATGGCCGCGTGGCGTCTGGGTGTCGCAACACAATTGGCTCGTTGCTTTTGAGCGCCCGAATACAGTCTGGAATTATTCGATCCTCCGACCAATCACCGCCTCCGATGACGTTGCCGGCGCGAGCCGAGGCGGCACCAAAATTTGGGCGGTTCTTGAAAAATGATTCGTTATAGGCCGCAAAGGCCATCTCCGCGCCGGCCTTAGATGCACTATACGGATCGTGCCCGCCGAGTTCGTCTTCTTCCGTGTAACCGACGTCAATTTCGCGATTGCGATAGCACTTGTCGGATGTGATGTAGACAAGCGACTGAACAGATGACGTCAATCTGACGCACTCAAGGACGTTGATCGAACCGCCGATATTGGTATCAAAGGTTTCCTTTGGTTCTCGATAAGACCTTCTGACCAATGCCTGGGCCGCGAGATGAAAGACGAATTGCGGTTGCACATCTTCGAAATAGGTATGGAGGTGTTCCATGTCTCGTATATCCCCATCCTCGTGTTCGATGAGAGTTTCAAGTTTCAGCAAAGAGAAATGACTGTCGGGTCCGTCTGGTGGCAATGCGTAGCCGTAAACCGTGGCACCGTGTTGATGGAGCCACAGGCTGAGCCACGACCCTTTGAATCCTGTGTCGCCAGTTATGAGAACGCGTTTACCGGCAAAAGTCGCCAGCGCATCTACCAGATTTGCCATGGAGCCTTGTTGTTCGCCGCAAGACCATTGAGCAATTGCCAATCCCGATATGTATCCATGCACTGCCAGAAATCATCGTGTTCGTAAAGTGCCATCTGTCGCTCCGCAACCAACGACTTAATTGGCCCCTCTTCGAAGACAAGATCTTCGCGCTCATCGAGAACTTCGAACACGCTCGGCTCACATACAAAGAACCCGCCCGAGATTCGTCCGCCGCTTGCCTGTGGCTTTTCATTGAATTCAGTGACGTTGCCGTTTCCATCTGATTGAAGTTCTCCGAATCTCGCCGGTGGCCGAACCCCGGTGACCGTGATCTTCTTGCCATGCATAGTATGAAACGCAAGCAACTTTTCAATATCGACATTGCTAAGGCCATCACCGTAAGTGAGCATGAACCGCTCACCCCGAACAAATTCCTGAATTTTGCGAATGCGTGCACCGGTCATCGCATCGGCACCGGTATCTACGAGAGTCACTTTCCAGTTCAAGTGTTCCTGCGTTGAGTGGTAATCGATAGTAGTTTTCGTACTCAAGTTAACGGTGAGATCTCGAGTTTGAGATTCGTAGTTTAAGAAAAAATCTCTAATCGATTGACCTTTGTGTCCAAGGCACAAAATGAATTCGTCGTGACCGAATGCGGCGTAGTACTTCATGAGGTGCCACAGGATCGGGTAACCGCCGATCGGAATCATTGGCTTGGGAATATCTTCGGCGACGTCGCGAATACGAGTTCCGTAGCCACCGCAGAGAATCACAGTTTTCACTTAGGTTGTCCTTGCTGTGTAATCGTTGAACCGTCCACCCTGAAGTCGACAATCTGTGGGTCCAAGAACCATCCGGTTGGATCAATTAATGCGACGGGTGGCCTTTGGCCTTCCTGAATTCGAGCGATGAGATCACTCTTTTCGACTCCAGCCACTACCACGATACGGTGCGTTGCTCCTTGAAGCATTGTGAGACCCAGCGAAACCCTATTGGCTGGGAGTTTCGGGCTATTTTTCACGGCTACCACACGCTCGCGACTCAAAACCGATGGATGATCTGGAAACAGACTCGCAATGTGTCCGTCGGTGCCGACACCAAGCAACACAATGTCGAATTGTTTGATATTGGAAATAGTCCGTGAATACATGTCGGCACCCTCCATCGGTCCAAGCTCGGCGGGAATCCGAATGAAGTTGTCTGGACGTATTCGTGCGGGCCGGACGAACGCGTCGTCGACCATTGCGTCGTTGCGGTCCTTGTCACCTCGTGGAACACATCTTTCATCCGCCAAGTAAATTCGTACCGATGACCAAGGCACTTCACAAGTGGCGAGGCGGACAAGAGTTTGATGAATTGCCTTACCACCCGAAACAACTATGGTGCACTCGCCTCGCCGAGAAATCGTTTTGCGAAGCAAGTCGCTGACCTGATTTGCCGCTTGTTCAAATAAATCAGGAGCAGTTCGATTCTCCATCGAGGAAATCCTAACTGTTGATCCCAAAACCTAAATCGATAGCAGTTGCTTCCAGCGAGTGAGCGAATTATCAATTCTGAAGTAGTCGAAGCCGTTCGAGAAATCCTGAGATGCTGGTTGTGAAAGTGCCTGTGCCAGATTTTCGGCCGATTCGACAAATTTCGCACCGAATACATCGCGAAGTGGGCTGTAATTGAATGTCTCGCCGTTGAGCGCGGTGATAACGGGTAGTCCGCATTGGTATGCCTCGGCAGAGGCGCTTGTCCCATTGGTCGTGAGAACGATGTCACAACGACCTAACTGTTCGACCAACGGACTCGTGTCGATAACAAATTGGATTCGTGGATAGTCAGAACGTTCGATAGGACGGAGAGGGTGGGGCTTGACTGTGATGACGAACCTGCGATCAATCACGGCGAGTGCTTGCTGCAGCATCGACATCAGCGCTGCATTTTGATTGGTGAAGAAGTCGCCAAGAACAAGCAACCTGGTTGACTCATTGACGCGATTCGACTCCGAGGACGACGTTTGCACGTTTTGCAGGTATGAGTATGCAAGAGCCTCAACCTCGACAACTTGTTCGAGTGGCGTTCGAGCTGCCCGTAATTCATTCAGTGCCGCGGGCCCGTTGACCGCAATTGTGTTTGGGATTGGTGGACTTGTGGACAGATCAGGGCGGATCGGTTGGCGATCCGAAAAATAACGCAGGTCCCAATACCGAATTGTTGAATGCGGGATTGCAATGAGTTGCTCCGAGCGTTGACTCTTCCAAAGTTGAATGAATGCCATTTCCCAAGGCTGATTCTCCATTAGGTAAAGAACGGTTCGACAGGGTGGTGTCGCGTTGACGACCTGTTCAAGTTCGCTGATTGTGAGCGAGTGGAGCATGGCAGTGGAACCGGAGAGGGAATCTAACCACTCGTCGCGAAACAGTTCCCATAGATCAAGTTGTGAACCGGAAGGAGAAAACGAGTGTTTGATTCGGCGAATTCGAATGCGGGACGTGAGTAATCGAAAGTAGATGAAACAGCCTCGAATCAAGACCGCGACAGAGAGTCTGGAATCCAATAGGTGATGTCGCGATTTCGTTGTGTTTCGGTTCAATGAGTCGAGTATCGGACGAACCGAGCGCCTTGTCGGCGTTGTCTTTGAAGGAGCGAAATTGTGTAGAAAGACTGTCGTTTGTGCCGCATTGTTCAGGCAATTGACTAGTTCGCCCCAGAATCCAGAGCGGAACTCGCCGTGAAGCGCTTTGTCCACGTCAAATCGAGACAAATAGTCAATGGCGACCACATCGACCGAACCATCGGGCGACGTCGGGTTTTTTGGAGATCCAATCCTTCGGTACATCTCCCTGAGCAACACCAATAGCGCCACCAACGGTCGCGGAACGAGTTTCGGTTTGCGAACTTGTGTTGGTGAGGCCACAGAGTTGCCAGCCAGCAAGGTGAACTCAATTCCTGACTTGGCGCACCAGTCACGTATGACATGGCCAACTGCCGATCGATCCGTCGCCAAGGAAATCTTGGTGGGACAAATCTCGCGGAAAATTTCTTCAATCGCCAGTAGGCGAGTGGCCTCGATGATGTTGCTCGTTGCGCTCCACCGTTTGCACGCAAACAGGGTCATCCACCAATAATTGAAACCTGGGACAATTTGCAGGTGCTCGATCAGGTTCGTGTTGGCAACTTGCGATTCTCCAATTTGTCGGACGAAGGCAAGAAATCGTTGCCGTAAATCATCGCTGTGGTCCTCGACATATTGGGGCAATGAGATTTTGTTGGGCTGACGGCAAGGTGAAAAGAATTCGTTCCAGTGAATTGTCGTGTTGCCAACGAACGATGGCTCACCGGCTTGATCCCAGATGACTACATGATTGGTTGGAGTCGCCAAGGTCGAGTTTGCCGATTGAGTCACGCGAGCGACGAAAGCGCGTCGGTCAATTGGTTCCGGAACTCCTCGTTCGGAGCGACTTCGATTCGTTCAATGATCGATCGGTTTCCAATTGGCAGGATGAGACCAAGCATGGTCGTGGAATTCTTCTTGTCCTTCATTAGGGCGCTGAACATTGCATCGAGCGGTATCTCTACATTGTCGAAACCTAGATAGTTCTTCCGCAGACCGGGGCGCATTCGATTGAGTTGCTCGGCCGGTAACGTGCCGCGCGCATAAGAAATTTGACATGCGATATCCATTCCCATGGTGACTGCAATGCCGTGGGGTACACCAAAGTTTGTCGCAGTTTCAATTGCATGACCAAAACTGTGACCAAAATTGAATATGTTTCGTATTCCTGTATCGAATTCATCAATCTCTATGAACCGTTTCTTGATCTCCAGCGAGTTCCTGATGTGCTTATGGAGTACCTCTTTGTCAGTCATCATCGACTCGTAGTCACTGGCTACATGATCGAAGGATTCTGGCGAATCAATCGCATGTACCTTAAGAATTTCACCTATGCCGGACCGAATCTCAGAGTCTCCGAGCGAAGCGAGTAATGCGGTATCGATCCAAATTGTTTGCGGAGGGTAAAACGTTCCGACAATGTTCTTTGCCTTCCCCACATTTATTGAACTCTTCGAACCGATACACGAGTCTGCCTGGGCCAGCAGCGTCGTTGGAATGAAATCCCAGTCAATTCCACGCAACAAGACGCTGGCGATGAAGCATGTGATGTCTTGAGTCACTCCGCCGCCAATGGCAACGAGATGATGGTTTCGTCGTACCTGATGCTTCACTAGTTGTTCGATAATTGGAGCGATTTGATCAAGCGACTTTGCGTCTTCCGATGCTTCGATAGTGATCGTGTTCGGATGAGCGAGTACTGGTTTGAGTTCGGTTCGATAGATTTTGGCCACATTGCTATCGATGATGAAATGCCGGTCGTCGCCAAACCATGGCTGGGGTGAACTCAAAATACGGTCGACAAAGTGAACGATGTACGGGCCTTTATGCGAGTTGATCGTGAGTGCTTCAAGCACGAGTGAATCCACCGTCTACCGCAATATTTTGTCCCGTCACAAATGTGTTTTCTGAACTTGACAGCCACAGAACTAATTGGGCAATTTCGCGCGGTTGGGCAAGTCGACCAATCGGCACAGATTCGAGAATCTTTCGGATTCCTTCATCACCGAGAATTCCTCTTGTCATCTCCGTGTCGACGAATCCGGGCGACACACAGTTTGCCAGGATTCCATCTGCGGCATGTTCGATTGCCAGCGCCAAGGTCATTCCGTCGAGAGCAAATTTGCTCGCAGAGTATGGCGCCCGATGTTCTTTGCTCACTTTGCTAAAAATCGATGCAATGTTGACGATACGACCCCATCCACTTTCACGCATTCCGGGTATTGATGCCTGACAAATTGCCATAGGGGCGAAAACATTGACAAGTTGAATTCTGAGGAATTCATCGTGACTGATTTCTTCAAACGGCGAAGGATTATTTATTGCCGCATTATTGATCACAATTTGAGGTCGGTGACTAGACACAAATTCGACACAGCGTTCGATGTCTTCGCGTTTCGAAAAGTCAACGGCAATACTTTTGTGAACACCGATGTTCGCCAAATCGTTATCGGTGGATGTCGCGCTTCCCAAAACGGTCGCGCCTTGCTCGACGAATAATTCGGCAATGGAACGACCGATTCCACGACTAGCGCCGGTAATAAATACTTTCTTTCCTTCGAAGCCACTCATGCTCGGTTGTCCACTCCTGACTAGTTCGGATCCGGTATGGAAAATTTGGAACGCCACAAAGGATCGGCGTAATAAATCTGGTGGACCAATTTCATCGTGTTATACGCATCACGAGACGATCCACTTTCAATCGGTAGGTCGTTCAAGACAACATTGGCAAAGGAATCGATTTCGGTGGTCCATGAAAGGTCCTGATTGTAATTGCGAGTTTCCTCGCGAGGGTCACCATTGTCGCGATCTGGATTGGCGGTAACGACGGTCATTGTTTCCTGTCCATAGCTCTTTGAACCGGTGAGAATTCCGCGCAAAATGATGCTCCCGCGCTGCAAATTCATATCGAGCGTGAATTGGTGACGCCACTGGGTCGCCGAAGAATTGAGCATGGCGACGATACCGTCGCTCGTTTTCATCAAGGCATACGCATTGTCCTCGACGTCGTATTTCCAGTGATCGTTCGAAATGAAGCTATGGACTTCACTAAATTCTCCGGCAAATAAACGCATAA
Source organism: Ilumatobacteraceae bacterium (assembly GCA_039932495.1). Taxonomy (GTDB): domain Bacteria; phylum Actinomycetota; class Acidimicrobiia; order Acidimicrobiales; family Ilumatobacteraceae; genus UBA3006. The sequence goes on along the minus strand of JBDTPW010000114.1, from coordinate 11,572 downwards.
GGTCGACCATGTGGATTCCTTGGTCAAGAAGTACGCCGCCGCCGGCCAAGTCACGATTTGCCCTCCAGTCCGCCTGATCGAATGTCACCAGTTTTGACTTTCCATAGACACCGCGCATGTTGATCATTGCGCCAAGTTCGTTGGAACGAATTATGTGCAGTGCGTCCTGTATCGAGTCGTGATATCGGTGATTGAACCCGTACATCAATTTGAGCTTTGGCGTTTGTTTCTCGGCGTCGAGTACCTGGTGAAGCTCGGCCATGTTCCGCGCGGGAGGTTTCTCACAAAATACGTGCAAACCATGTTGCAATGCGGCAATCGTGATCTCCGCGGCCATGTCGTTACTCATGCAGACGAGTACGGCGTCAAGCTTTGAATCGAACAATGGCTCGTATGTTCGTGAGTATCGGACCCCATCGGGAAGCACACCGTCGGCGTTGAATTTTCTGTCGCATACGGCGATCGTTTCCATATTTGGATTGCTGTCGACGCATTCGCGGCGGCGTTTCCCAATGACGCCATACCCAGCAATTCCGACTCGTAGTTTGGTCATTGTTAGTCAGACAGCGTCAAGTGACGCTAAATCTCGCCTTCCTCAAACCCGTGTTTGCGTAGCCAAAATTCAACCATCGGAACCTGCCATTCAAAATCGACATCGCATCCTCCCCACGATGGAATCGAACCGATGTTGCGTCCCATCCAACGATGGGGTAGCAGGCCGTCCTCTATATGCTCGAGGCACTTGGGTCGAATCACCGTCGCAGACCCATCCGTGTAATACACATCGCCTTGTGAATCTCGACTTGTATTAAAGGTAGAAACATCTCCAATCGCTTCGAGCGGAACAAACGGTTGCAAACGTCCACCTTTGTCCAATTTACGAGCCCTTAACGGGCTGTACATGTTGTACACGGAAGTCGTAGCGGCACCATCGAGTGACGGATCGTCTCGCAGCATTTTGATTCCTTGGTCTATGTACCCGGAATGAAGTGTTGCCGCATTGGCAAACAAAAGGACTAACAATTCAATGCTTTCTCCCTGGCTTTCCAGAAGACGTTTCATTTCGCCATAAGCGTGAACGAAGACGTCGTCGGACAAGGTTGCAGAAGTCGCAAGTTCGGCGGGACGGTGAATGAACTCTGCGTTGAAGCGAGTGGCTATCTTCTTGATCTCATCGGAATCGGTGGAGACAAAGATCCGATCAACTTCTGGTGAGGCGCTCGCCGCCATAAGCGGGTACGCGCACAATGGTCGACCGAGAACCTTGTGCACATTCTTCCCTGGAAAGCCCGTGCTTCCTGCGCGGCCGATCATCAGAGCGCAGATCATGCTCGTATTCTAGGGGTCTACAGGAATCCTTGTTCCTTGAGACCGCGCACTAGTGCGGCGCTGGCGTCAAGTTCCATTTGGTTGCGAGTTTCACGCGCGTACGAACCCATATGTGCCGTGACATGAACATTGTCGATCCCGAGGAGTGGACCAGAATACGGTTCGACTTCAAAGCAATCGAGCGCTGCACCGGCAATGCGACCGCTTTGCAACGCCGCCAACAACGCGTCTTCGTCAATGACACCACCTCGAGAAACGTTGACGAGTAGCGCCGTTGGTTTCATCTTCTCGATGGCGCGAGCGTCTATGAGGTGTCGTGTCGCCGGAGAGTATGGAACATGCAGCGAGATGATGTCGCTCTTTGCGCACACTTCGTCGAGGGGCAATTGCTTGACAAGCGGATCGGAAATCTTCTGAATGTCAAAGGCGATCACGTTTGCCTCAAACGCCGAGATCAATTTTGCAACCGCCTGACCAATCCGCCCAAATCCAATAATCCCTACCGTCTTGTTCTTTAAGAGCGAACCCATCAATCCGTTCCACCGTCCAGACCGAACTTCGCGATCTGACTCGGTCACGTGTCGAAGCAGGCCAAGAATGTGGGCAACGGTGAGTTCCGCAACTGCGGTGGTCGGGGCATCGGGAGTATTGAAAACCAGAATTCCCTGACTTCGGGCGGCCTCGATGTCGACGCTGTCAAGTCCAGTACCGCAACGCGCAATCACTTTGAGTTGGCGAGCGTTTGTCAGAACGTTGGCGGTGAGCGGTTCGAGCCCGGCGATAATCCCAATGACGTCGTCGTCAATCAGCTCGGATACGTCTTGTTCGCTAAGGCGGCGTTTGAGAGGATTCTGGACTATCTCGATGCCGGCCGCGGTAAGGAGATCCAATTGTTCAAAATTGTGGAGGTCAAAGGATGACGTGGTAATGAGAATCTTGTGTTTCACTGGCTTGGACCCTCGGCCCTGTACGCGGAACGCAACGACTTGCGCAAATACAGGAGCGGATGTGACTGCTTCTTGGAGTATTGATCGCAAAACGACATTCGCGCTGCCTGAACGGCTTTACTGCTCCACCACGACTCGACGTCGTTCCAATTCTTGGACAGATGATCGACGAATGACTGCGGATCGCGATGGAAAATTCCGACTTCCTCCAGCTTCCGAAAATAGGGCAGTGCCTCCTGGCGAAGTTGCACAAAGCCTTCGTCCCATGTGATGAGCGTTGGAATATTCAGATTCAAGGTTTCCAGGAATGTCGAGCCATTACTCGTAGAAACAACCAATCGGGATCTGCGCAGGACATTTTTCATCTTGTTCAACCCATCATCCAATTCAACTTCAGGCGCATGACGTTGCCACCAATCAAATTGTGACTCACCGGTTCCGGTGCGAGCGTGCTTGGTACGAACGAGTACATCCTTAGCAATTGTTACAGGAAGTCCGGTGACGCACTGGGCGACATACTCTAAGTATCCAGAGTTCTCCAAGATGTCAAAAAATAGCGACCGTGGGTACTTCCAAATATCGTCGAGCACGATTGTCAGATACTTTGCCTTTGGCGAATGACGGTATTTCCTGCCAACCGTGGTGAGGCATAGTCCTGGTATTTGCTTCGTCGAGTCCTTTCGACCCCACGTGAGATACCCGTCAGATATGTCCTCTTCGTGGAGTTCCGAAAACGAGGGAAACTGTGATAATCCATAGTGCCCGCCATGTTGGCCGATGACATATGTAGAGCCGAGTTCGGTTGCCTGAGCAACCCATGCATTGAAGACATCGTCATAGAGATGTCTATTTGACGTGAAGATAAGTTCGGGAGCATTCGGCAATTGGAGAAGATCAACCGAGTCGAGTAATTCGTGAAATCCCTCGACATACGAAGTGAGGATCTGGTCGCGGACCATTTCTCTGCCTAGTGCATGAAAGCGGCTTATCGGTGAGGATGGAAATCTAAGTTGGGTTCGACTTAATGGATCGATGTCGCGTTTTGGCGCAGCGATGCGGCGGCCTTTCGTGGGTCGAGTTCGCATCAAGACGGACAACGTGGCCTCGGATACTCGCGGCAAGTAGGTATCGGTCAGAATGACTTGCCGGTTTGAAAAGGAGTTTTCTCGCTCGACGGGACCAACTCGCGGCACGCCCAGATCGCTCAGTGGGCTAAGTGGTGGCGATGGGAGTTCCGGGCTGGACATCAGACTCCACATTTTGGAATACATATATTGATTCCATTCGTGACTCACCTGGGAGTCTCGATACTCGATGTAATTCCGGGGGTGGTTGGAGGGATCGGCATCGTCGAAGTCCAAGTAACTCTCGTTGACATTGAATTCGTTGATGGCTTGGTTTATGTAAGCCCATCGAAAAGTGAAATTGTCGCAGAATGATCTCAACCAGGGTCCAATGATGACCCTCCAGTATCGATGTGAGAAATCGAGACCGTGGAATGAATTGAGTGCCGCGGCCAGATCGTCCGATAGGTGGGAATGCAAAACCTGTGTTTGCTGATAGAGATCTGGCAAGACCCGAGCAATAGATTCCGGGTTAACGATCGAGTAGTCCAATGACTGCCACACTTCTCGTCGGTCTTCGTTCAAACACCACTTGCCAAGAAAAATGACCGGACGATCAAACTTCCAAGTCGATTCATCTTCAGTCGTGATGAGATATCTACTCAATGAGATCCCATCCAAGTGGAGTACCGCGTTTCGCATCTGTGGAAAATCGACGCCCGATCACCTCGTCGATGTGTTTGGGTGGCAATCCAAGCCCTGGCCTAATCCTTCGAACGTTGTGTTCGGATATTATGTCTCCGCGTTTAACGTCCTCGACGATGTAAATCGAGCGACGAAATATCAGTGAGTTCTTTTCCGCTTCGGTTGGACCGTAGGAGACGGAACCAATCGATTGCCAGACGCGGTCGCTTTCGGTTACAAGCTGTCGGAGCTCGCTTGGTTCCATCGAGAAGGTGCTGTCCACACCTCCGTCCTCCCGTCGCAAGGTGAAGTGTTTCTCAATGACTGTCGCTCCAAGCGCGACCGCACCTATGGCAACACCAATACCCATTGTGTGATCGGAAATTCCAACTTGGCAACCGAAACGACGCCGGAGATCAGGAATCGTGGCGATATTCGTATCCGTCGGCTTCGCGGGGTACGTGCTCGTACATTTGAGCAATACAAGATCGGTGCAGCCAGCGTCTCGTGCGGTAGCTACCGACTCCTCGAGTTCGTCAATCGTCGCCATTCCCGTTGAGATGATGAGTGGCTTTCCGGTTGTCGCCGCGTATTTGATCAGAGGTAGATCTGTATTTTCGAACGAGGCAATTTTGTAAATTGGTGTGTTGAGCGTCTCAAGGAAATCGACCGCGGTCTCGTCGAATGGGGTGCTGAATGCCGTCATGCCACGATCCGCGGCACGCTCAAAAATCGGCTTGTGCCATTCCCATGGCGTGTATGCCTCCTTGTAGAGATCAAAGAGTCCCCGACCTGCCCACAAACTCCCCGAATCCTGAATCGAAAACTCGTCTTCGTTTGAATCGATCGTCATCGTTTCTGCCGTATAGGTCTGAAGTTTCAATGCGTGGGCGCCGGCCTCTGCGGCGGCATCCACGATTTCGAATGCTCGATCAAGCGACTGATTGTGGTTGCCGGACATTTCCGCAATGACGAATGGTACGTGGCGAATGTCGCTGGTCATTTGCCTAATTTCCCGTCTTGTTGATCCGCTGGGAATATCGACACCTCGGCCTGGACCTTGCCGTCACTTAACCGAGCGTTGCGAAATTCAAAACGAAATTTGTCCAATTCAAGAAACGCATTGGGGTAGCCGTCAGCATCGAGCATGCGGATCAAGTCGTACATTTGACCAATCGAGGTAGCGGAATTCAAATTTCCCTCCGCCGGTTTTCGGCGCTTGAAGAGAGTTGCGGGGCCAACTTGCGCGATCGGTTGAGGATTTGTCTGGATGATTTCGAGGATCATCGATTCAATAATTGTTGCCGCGCGGTCAAGGATCTCCTGTGCAGGACCATCAAGTGTTAACTCTCGCTTGAGGTAGATCGGGCCCGCATCGAGTTCTTCGACACACTTGATCGCAGAAATTTTGGTACCTGAAATACCTCGAATAATGAGATTTTGGAGTGGGCTTCCGCCGCGACCAAACGGCAAATCCGTCATGTGGAAAATCACACATTCAAAGGATTCATAGATTTGTCGGTCGATTCGATGCGACCAAAACGGAAAGAAGACGTAGCGGGGGCTTAACTCGGTCAAGTAGTCAAAAGTCAGTTCGCTGTCGTTGCCGATGAATACAAAGTTTTCATCGGCCGCAGTTGCGAGTTGTTGTGCTCGGTTACTGTCCCAGATTCGAGTTGATGCAACCACGTAGGTGTTTGTCATCTGATCTCGCATTTCTGGAGTCGAGTTTGAATATTCCAATCGCAGAAAGGAAAAGTCTATACCCGTTAGATGATGAGTTCGAATTGCTCTGTGTCAGCGGTGGAACGAGCCGTGGTCGAGAAATGCAAATCGCGAAATATTTGTCGGGATGCAAGATTCGATTTCTTGACGTTGGCAACGATCTTGCCCGGCGAAGTCCTGCGCAAGTCGGCTAGAGCCTTACTAACAAGTATCTTGCCCCAACCTCGACCGCGGACCATTTCGTCAAGCGAGTAATCGATTGTCCATTCCTCTCCACTTTTCTCAAAGCGGACTTGTCCAATCGGGAGATCGTCGGCGCATAGCACGTACATTTGGGAAGCCGGATTGTCGATTCGTGACTTGAACCAGGCCTCGTGTACGTGCCACGGGATCGGCTGGGAATTAATTGAGTTTTGGCGAACGCTGAATTCATTGACCCAATTGAAATACAAGGTCATATCGCCGAATCGAGCCCTTCTATTCGAAAGCAAGTTTGAATCGCTCGGTAAAAGTGTTTCAACGACTCGATGCGCACCAAGTCCGTCGACTGCGATTTGGCCCTGCCAAGAAAACTGATTTCGTAGTTCCTGATCGGAGCGCAGTTTTTCGAGTGCGTTTTGAATGTCAGTCTGCCGAACCGAGTGAGAACTTCCGAGGTATTCGATTAGGCCGGCACGGGCAAGTTCGACGCAAATTTCACGCTGATTGTCCGCAATGTCGATAACTATTGAAGGAAGCCCGAGACACATGCGTTCCCAATTGGTGGTGCCCCCGGCGCCAATCGCAAGTTCGGATTCACTAAATAGAACGGCAAGACTCGAAAGTCCGGTATGGAAAGTGAATGTCGGGTTGTTGCCAAACGTCTCGAGAAGTTGAGCTCGATGGGAGTTGGCTTGTCCGATGACCACATCTACGGCGATGCCCTTCAGGTCCATGGCGTCGAGGGACCGAAGAACCAACTCGGTTGCGTTATCTGGGTCGGAACCGCCCATAAAGACGGAGATTCGTTCAATGCGCGAATTCTCCGCTGACCGAATCGATCTCAACGATGCGTATTCGTCTTGGAGCAGAGAGAATTTTGGTCCAACGAGAACGTCTCTCGCACCATGGTCCGATCCCGAATACGCCTCATCGCTTGGTGGAACTAAATTCTGATTAAGCAATAGATCACAGTTGTGCCGACGATGGGTGAAGTCGTCGATCACAAACACTTGGTCGACCTCATTCTTGATCTGTTCTTCCCAACCGAACGACAGGTCGTAGTGATCGAGGATGACCCTGTTGATGGAACTCGATTTGATCAGTCGAAGGGATTCCAGCGCGTCTCGCGCCTCGGGTGTTTTGTTGTTGGTCTGACTTGTGTCGACGCTTAGAACCTCAAATCCAGCATTAGCGGCGAGCGAGGTCATGTCGGCATCGAGTGATTTAGAGAGAAAAATTACATCTTCACCTCTGGATCGCAATTTCTTTGCCAGAGTAAGACATCTGACGAGATGTCCCGTCCCTATTCGTGCTGACGAATCAACACGAATCCCAAAGGTCATGAGTATTGGCGGCCAAGAATAAACGCTTCGGCGGCATCTGAGCAGACGCTCGCGCCGCGCCACCGACTGAGGTGTTCAACCGCCTCAATTGATCGCGAATGTGGCCAGTCATGTATTTCCATTGAGTAACAACGAAGTGCACGGAGTTTGAATTGGAGATGCTCCGTCGTATCGACGAAATAATTAGGGGCGAACATCGGTTGACCGTTTTCCATTTGCCACTCTGTGCTCGACGGAACCTCAAAGAAGAGAACTTTCTTGACCGGCGATTTCTCCTGGGGGCGACACGCCACAACGACGGCTCCGTTGGCGATTCGGTGATCGATATTCAAATCATTACCGAAGTGGGTAATGACCGTATCCGGGCCGTAATTTTCAATTTCGCCTTCAATAAGTTTGACGATGCTAAGCAAAGGAACCGTGTCAAGTTGATTGTCAGGAAAATCCAGAAAGGTTGGCACGTTTGCACCGAGGATCTTGCTTGCCTCTAACGCACTTTTTCGTCGCGCATCCAATTCACTCTTGAAATCGTTCCCGTCACCCTCCCGCGAAGTCACCCCATCGGCAAGAAAAACTATATTTACGGAAGTTCCGGACTGAGCGAGTCGATGAATCGTTCCACCGCATCCGAGAACTTCATCATCGGGATGCGCGGCAACGACAAGAGTCGATCGACTTATCAATTCAGCCTCCGAAAACCAGTATCGCTAACCGGTCCATGGAGAAGTGAGTGCACATCGCGACCGCCTTCACATTCCTTGATCGTGGCAAAGATTGGTTCGAGGTTCTCAAAATATTCATCGACGATCGCCGGAGTGTGTTCGGTGCACACGTACACCGATGCCGACGCCAGAAAACCTCGCGCGAGCAATTCCTGCGTAATCAAGGTCTTGTAGGCCTGTGCGTTCTTACCCGCAAACGCAAAAGAGGTGAGCGCCGGCAATCCATTCGTAGTCATGTCCAGTTGGAACTTGTTGGCCAGGGCGTCCCACCGTTTTGTGATTCCCCTGCCGGTTTCAGTGATGACGTCCCACGACTTGAGACTCTCCATGACCTCGAGAGTCTTTAGCGCGGCTGTTGGTCCTATCCGTTCAGTCCAAAATGTGCTGCTGATGAATGATGACTGCGCGGCCTCCATGATTTCTCGACGCCCGATCACCGCCGTGATCGCGTATCCGTTTCCTAGCGCCTTGCCGAACATGGCCATGTCTGGCTCGACGTCGTACATCTTGTGTAGTCCGCCGAAAGTTTGACGGAAGCCAGAGGTGCACTCATCAAACATGAGCACAATCCCGTTCTTCGTTGCTATGTCGCGAACCTTGTGGAGGAAGTTGTCAGTTGGTCCGGTGCTGCGTGAGACCTCCATCATGATTACTCCGACATTGCGACTGGAAATGAGGTTCTCCAGTTCGTTGATGTCGTTGTAATTGAATGGAACGACGGTGCCACGAAGATTTTCTGGAACCCCATTCGGTTGAAGTCCAGGCAACAAGTGGCCCGCGAGGTTTTCGTCGTCGCCCAGATTCGCCGCAAGATACCAATCGTGCCAACCGTGATATCCGCAAATGGCGACGGTTGCCTTTCCAGCCGCCGCCCGAGCGATTCGGATCGCCACTGCGTTGGCCTCACCGCCCGTGCGAGCAAGTCGCACCATGTCGGCCCAAGGGTGAAGTTCGATGAGCCGTTCGGCGAGGTACACCTCCTCCGGGCAGTTGAGAGTTGACATGTTGCCAGCATTAATTGTCGAACGAACCGCTTCATCAACTTCCGGGTGCCCGTAACCGAGACTGTTTGTGCCGATCCCCATGAGTGACATGTCCGTGTATTGGCGACCATCTAAATCCCAGACTTGACAACCCTTGGCCTTACTGAAATATGCCGGCCACTGTTCAGGCAGGAACATCTCTGAACGCTTGGAAAGCAACATGTTCCCGCCAGGAATGATTCGCTTCGCACGCTTCCAAAGTTTTTGGCCTGAATTCAATTTCGCACCTTCGTTTCTGGCTAGGTGTTGATTTCGATAAAAAAGGGCTGGTTGTTCCTCGGCAAGTCGGACAACTTCGATCCAACTGAAATCTTGACGAGGCGCGAAATGTTCAAACACGTCGCGGACAAGTTCGAGATCAGCCGGTTCGTCAACTGTCCAGCGCAATTGAGAATGGTCGGTTTCAGATAACAGGTTAGTCTTCCGAAATACCTCTGACTCTGTAATGAACGGTGTGACGTGTTCGCGATGAGGAGTAGATGAGGCTTTGGTCTGGGCGATCTCCAATGCATTCATGGTGAACGCTTCCGAGTCGAGGCCGTCGGGAAATGTGGGTGGATTCGTATTACTGGAGTAGTCGCTCTCGGAGTCGACAAGTAACTCAATAACCTCATCAACTATCGATGGATCAATGAGGGGACAATCTCCCGTTACACGCACAATGACTTCGGCATCGAGTTCCTTCGCGGCCTGGTAGTAACGATCAAGTACGTCACGTTCGCTTCCGCGGAAGACATGAAATCCAAGATTCTCAACGTACCGAGCCAGCACGTCGTCGCTTTTGTTAGTGGAAGTCGCGACAACTATCTCGGATATCGATTTGGCTAGCGAAAGGCGCCGAAGGAGTATTTCGATGAGCGGAATTCCGGTGACGAGACTCATGACCTTGTTGGGTAAGCGGGTCGATCCCATCCGCGCCTGGACGATGGCCACTGTTTTCATACGGTTGTCCAAAGAGACGGGTTGATGAGAAATTGATCGTCCAATTCGAGTGATGTCGGTGCTCTGAGCGGAGGCGCGTCTAGGGCCTCCAGGATTTCATCCAATTGATCGACACTGTCTACACCAATAACAATTTGATCGATCTGTTCATACGACCGAACATGGGCAAGACAGGCTTCGATACGCGACATTCCCGTTTCGCTAATCCACGCGTCCCACAATCCGAAGATTTCCGACCATTTAATTAGCCACGCGGGCCGCACGGCGGGCGACATGACGAGTAGGCCTTGGAGGAATGCAGATCGAGTGTGAATCTCAACGGGTCGTTGGTCTAACTTGCTCAACCAGCCTGAACTTGCAAGACCTCGGTCGACGATGTTCATCGGCGCCTGAACGATGTCAAGTAGGGGCAAGCCATCAAGTGGTTCGAGTTCGTCGGGCGAATAGATCGATACTCCAAGTTTTGAGACCATCCCGCTTGATTTCAGGTCGAGCAAATTCTCGGCAAGGGCATCGCCGTGCGGACCAAGTAAATCGGATGGTCGATGGAGAAGTACACCATACAGAGTTGGGATCTTCAGTCGCTCGAGCGACGATCTCACTTCGGATTGGACCCAGGAAGAAATATCGGAAATTTCTTCGGGTATTGACGGAAGCTTGCTAATCACATTCCACGACGAACAACCAATAGTTCCAAGCATTGTCTCGGAATCGCCGTAGGAAATTGCGGTGTCCAAAGTGTTGATATCACTTTGTCGCGCACGCGCGAGAATGTTTCGTCCCTGCTCAAAATTTATTTGCCCGGTTCGGTTGGCAATTCCGTACATGGAACCAAATTGTGCGGTTCCAAGTGCGATCTGGGCCATTGCACTAATTCTTTGAGGATTCGCCGATTGCCGACAACAGCGCCTTGACGACGAGTGATTGATCGTCGTCGCTCAAATCTGGATACATCGGCAAACTTATTGCTTCGGAATAATATTTTTCGGATTCCGGATAGTCCGAACTCGAGTATCCAAATTGTTGATAATACGGTTGGCGATAAACCGGGATGTAATGCAGGTTTGCCATTATTCCCTCGGCATGCAATTTCTTAAAGACTTCCCTCTGCGTCGTTCGACGCGCCGCAAAGTCAACTCTCGCAATGTAGAGGTGAAGGGCAGAAAACGTATCTGGATGCTGCCACGGTCGCTTGACCGGTGTATTGGCGAACATGGCGTCGTACGAGTCAGCGATCTCGTGGCGCCGAGAAACAAACTTGTCGATCCGCTCTAACTGGCTAAGGCCAAGAGCGGCGGCAACATCTGTCAAGCGATAGTTGTATCCAAGATCGAGTTGCTCGTAATACCAGGTACCTTCTGGTACTGATTGCATGTCGGCGGGATCGCGGCTGATCCCATGCGTTCTCAACCTGGCCATCGAACTGGCCAAGGCCTTGTTATTTGTCATAGCCATGCCACCTTCGCCGGTGGTGATTATTTTGACCGGATGAAAACTGAAGATTGTGATGTCGCTAAATTGACATCCCCCAATCGGTTTGCCCTTGTACGAGCCGCCGACCGCGTGCGATGC
>JBDTPW010000113.1:0-4516 GCA_039932495.1 Ilumatobacteraceae bacterium | reverse complement strand
GACGACTACGTCAAAAAGCCATTTGGATTGGAAGAACTTTTGTTGCGTGTATCGGCGGTTCTCCGCCGCACTGCCGGCGCCGACGACGATGTGAAATTGCAATGCGGCAATGTCATAGTCGATCTCGATGTCCATCAAGTCACAGTCGATGGGGAAGTAGTCGATCTTTCGCCAACCGAGTTTAGGCTTCTTCGTTATCTCATGGAGAACAAGAATCGCGTCCTTTCCAAGCAGCAGATATTAGATGCCGTGTGGGGAATTGATTTTGATACGAACACAACCGTGGTCGAGACCTTCATCTCCTATTTGCGTAAAAAGCTTGTCAACGAGGGAGACCAATTATTGGTAACAGTTCGTGGGATTGGATTCAAGATCGTTGATCCAAAGTCGTAGGAATGCGGTTACGATCTCGACTTTCGGTCATTGTTGGAATTGCTCTTCTTTCGAGCGGCGCGGTCATCGGCGGAGCCTCGGCCTGGCTGTCGCGATCGGATGCAGTTCAGCGAATCGATAACTCACTCGGGTTACTGACCACCAGAATCAGTGCCGACCCGGCCAACGATGTACAAACTCTGCTCGACTCGATTGAAACCTCGCCATTTCCACTAATCGGCGTCATTTATTACGACGACGCCGATCCGTTCACCGTTGTGGAGGGTCACGACGGCACAACGGTTCTAACTCTGCCTCCGCTTCCGATTTCAAGGGTTGAGCAAGCGGTCGACAAACCATTGACGATTAATGGTTCAAGCCCACTTCGCATCAGGGCCACCGATAGCGGCGGCGGCCAATGGATTGTTGTCGGCACGTCGTTGCGGGAGGTGAATTCGCAATTCATTGACTCTCTGCTGCAAAGCCTTCTTGTGTCCGCCCTCATCGCGCTCTTGGCAATGTATGGGATCTGGCTTGTCCTTCGTCGCGAGTTGAGTCCGATTGTCCGCATCACCGAGAGCGCCACGGCTATCGCCAGTGGCGATCTTGGCGCCGAATTGCCGGTTTCGGCACATACAAATGAAGTCGGCGAACTTTCTTCAGCGCTGCAAGCGATGACCAAAAAGCTGCGGGAGGCGGTTTCGATTACAGCGTTATCCGAACAGCGAATGCGTGAATTCCTTGGTGATGCGTCTCATGAGTTACGCACGCCGCTCACTGTGGTTCGTGGCTACGTCGACATTCTGTTCAGTGGCCAGCAATTGTCCGATGAACAGCGCGAACGGGCTATCAGGCGGTTGGTCTCAGAAAGCAGGCGAATGGACCTGATTATCAACGACCTTCTGCTGCTCGCCGAACTGGGCGAAGAACATATGGCATTTGATGATCAGGTTGATCTGTCACGGGTCGTGGTTGACCATTTCACCGATCTAGGGATGCATCAACCAGAGCGGAAGGTAACCATAGATGTCCAACCGTCGCTAACAATTGAGGGGAACGCCGCTCATCTTGAGCGGCTAGTGGCCAACATCAAGTCAAATATTTTGCGCCATACCGATCAAAATGTCGAAGTTCATGTTTCTCTTGCGCAGCGCGACGACGATCTCGTACTTGTGGTCGACGACGCCGGGCCGGGGCTGAGTCCCTCGCTGTATCAACGCAATACGACCGAGTTTCAGCGCTTCGATCGTTCTCGCTCACGCGAGGGTGGCGGTTTCGGTCTTGGGTTGAGCATCATCGCCTCGATCATTCATCGCCACTCGGGAACACTGCAGCTGTCGCCAAGTGACTTAGGCGGTTTGCGCACCTCAGTCGTCCTACCGACGCGACAAGCTCCCAGTAACTAACTCAGCGCGTTCGCTAAATCAGCAATCAGGTCGTCAATATGCTCCAGTCCGACCGAGAGGCGAATCAAATCATCCGGCACTTCAAGCGCGCTTCCGGCTACCGATGCGTGAGTCATCTTCCCCGGGTGTTCGATTAGCGACTCGACGCCGCCCAGTGATTCGGCCAATGTGAAGAGTTCGACTCGCTTGCACACCTGCAGCGCCGACTCGATTCCACCGCGCACGCGGAACGAGATCATCCCGCCGAAGTCGCGCATCTGCCGTTTGGCGATGTCGTGACCCGGATGCGTTGTCAAACCCGGATAGCGCACTTCGCGCACACGATCATGCGCGACCAGAAAATCCACGATCGCTCGCGCGTTTTGGCAGTGGCGGTCCATCCGCACGGCCAATGTCTTTGCTCCGCGCAATACCAACCATGAGTCGAACGGTCCAGCGATCGGACCCATCGCGTTGTGATTAAACGCGATCTTGTCGCCCAGCTCGGCGTCGTTAACGACAATTGCACCACCGATCACATCGCTATGACCGCCGAGATATTTTGTCGTCGAATGCACAACGGCGTCTGCACCCAACACGAGCGGTTGTTGCAGATACGGCGAGGCAAATGTGTTATCGACGACGTGTAGGGCGCCCGCCGAGTGAGCGATCTTGGCTAATTCCGAGATATCAGAAATGGAAAGTAGGGGATTGGTTGGCGACTCCGTCCAGATGATCTTCGTCTTGCCCGGCACAATTGCCGCACGAACCGCCGCCAGATCACTTTGATCAACCGCGGTATGACTCACTCCCCATGGCTCAAGAACTCGAGCGAACAGGCGGTACGACCCGCCATAGGCATCGATCGGCACAACAAGGTGATCGCCGGGTCGCAACACCGTGCGCAGTAGCAAATCTTCGGCGGCTAAACCCGAGGCAGTGGCAAAAGCGCGCGTGCCGTTTTCCAACGCGGCCAAACATTCTTCCAACGCATCGCGAGTTGGGTTTCCACTTCTGGCGTATTCATAACCAGCACGCAAACCACCAACGCCATCTTGCTTAAAGGTTGAAACCTGATAGATCGGCGGAACAACGGCGCCCGTGCGCGGGTCGGCCTCCTGCCCGGCATGAATGGCGGCGGTTTCAAATTTCATTTACGACACCACCCACCCCAAAAGATCCTGTCTGGTTAAGACGCCAATTGGTTTGCCATCATCAAGAACCGTCAATGCACCAACTGTTTCGAATGCCGTCACAGCTGCGGATACAGGCTCAAGACTCCCGATCATCGGAAACGGCGGGCTCATGTGTTTACCAACCAAGTCCGAAAGTGTCGCCTTGCCCGCAAATATCGCATCGAGTAGCGCAGATTCTTTGACCGAACCGACAATTTCCCCGACCATCACCGGTGGCTCTGCTTTCACAACAGGCATCTGAGACACCTCATACTCGCGCAAGATGTCGATCGCTTCCCGAATTGTCTCGTTCGGATGCACATGTATGAAGTCCGGCAAATTTCCCGTTTTTTGCAACAGGACACGACCGACGGTCTGCTGGTCGCCGCGGCCGAGGAAACCGTACTTGCGCATCCAATCGTCGTTGAACACTTTGCCAAGGTACCCACGCCCGCCATCGGGGAGAATGATCACCACTAGGTCGCCCTTCTTCCCTCGCTTGGCAACTTCCAGTCCGGCAACCACCGCCAAACCGCACGATCCCCCAACTAACAATCCTTCTTCCTCGGCCAGTCGACGAGTCATCTTGAACGCATCACCATCCGAAACCGCGATGATCTCATCGACAACTTTTGGATCGTAAGCAGTAGGCCAAAAATCCTCACCAACACCTTCAACCAAATATGGCCTACCCGTGCCGCCCGAATACACGCTGCCTTCCGGGTCGGCGCCGATTACCTTGACCGCACCCTTGCTTACTTCCTTCAAATACTTGCCGATGCCAGAGATCGTGCCGCCGGTGCCGACTCCCGCCACAAAGTGGGTGACCTTGCCGTCGGTGTCGTCCCAAATTTCGGGTCCCGTTGATTCGTAATGCGAGAGTGCATTATTCGGATTCGAATATTGATCGGGTTTCCACGCTCCAGGAATCTCTTTCGTCAACCGCGCACTTACGGAGTAATACGAAGTCGGGTCTTGCGGATCGACAGCGGTTGGACATGTCACGACTTCGGCGCCATAGGCACGCAAGACGCTGATCTTGTCGGGCGAGACTTTGTCCGGGCACACAAACACACACTTGTATCCGCGCTGCTGGGCAACGAGGGCAAGCCCGATCCCGGTATTGCCACTGGTCGGCTCGACAATTGTTCCGCCAGGGGCGATCAAACCAGCCTTTTCGGCCGCATCCACCATCCGCACCGCAATTCGATCCTTAACCGAACCGCCTGGATTCAGATATTCAACCTTGACGACAACATCTGCAGGTAATCCCGCAGCGATCTTGTTCAATCGGAGAAGGGGAGTATTGCCAATCAGATCGACGATTGAGTCATAGATCATTGCGTCACGCTACCGAGAGTCGGCGTCGCTATTAGTTCTTGTCCACAGCCTTAAACAATTTGCTGAATAGTCCAGCTAACCGGCCCTTGGCCCCGCCCTTTTTCTTGGCACTCTCGGCGTAAGTCTCCGCCAGTTCGGCGTCCGCCTTAATAGTTTCAGAAATCGAAACCTTGCCGTCTTGATTTATATCGAAGTACGGATCCAGCGAGTTGGGGTTCGCCTCGTCTCGTTTCCCTTGCGGAT
>JBDTPW010000112.1:0-3273 GCA_039932495.1 Ilumatobacteraceae bacterium | reverse complement strand
AATTTTCATTTCGACGACGGCATCAATGTCACATCGCTTAAAGTGTTCTTCTAGCGCCCGTCGGCCAGACTCGGCGGCATACGGCTTGGCGTCAACTTCAGCCGCAGCCGACCCCGGCACACACCTCCAGTGATACAGCACTTTGGGAATATGGGCGACGCATCGGGCCCGTTCGGTGGCTCTCAAAATGAGGTCGTAATCTTGTGACCCGTCGAAACCTGAGCGAAAGCCACCCACTTTGTCTAGCAACGTGGATCGAAATACCGAAAAATGACAGCAGTAATTTTGCCCCCGCAAGCGTTCCTTGTCCCAAACTGGTTTGTGAAAAATATCGTAATGAAATCCATTTTCGTCAATTTTGTCTTCATCGGTGTAGAGATAATCAATTGTTTGGTCTGTGGCGAGGCGTTCGGCGACCAGTTCAAGCGCCTTGGCATGCAGCGCATCATCATGATCGAGTAACCCGATGAAATCCCCAGTAGCCATGTCGAGTGCATCTTGTGAAGCCGCGGAAATTCCACCGTTGTGGTCGCGATACTTAACTCGAATACGTTGATCACCGGCTTGGGCGCGGTCAAGTATTTTTCGAACATGCGGCTTTGTGGAACGATCGTCGACGAGACACCATTCCCAATCATCAAATGACTGACTCTTCATCGACGCAATGCATGCCTTTAATGCCGCCGCCGGGGGATTGTAAACGGGGGTAATGATGCTGAACTTGGGCATCTACAAGTCCACTTAGGAAAACCTTCGCAGAATTCGCTTGGCGATACGCGTCGGCAGCATGATGATTCGCCCCAATTTCCAGGTAGTTGATTCTCGCATCCGATTGATGTGTTTGGACAGAAATACAATTCGTGCCTGTGCGGCCGCAAGTTGATCGCTTTGGGAATCCAGTTCAGCCTGTTGTTCTCCGCCTTGCGCTGCCGCCCCCATGGCAAAGTCCCGAGCAGCCAGCAGTTCGAGTTTCAGTTCAACTACTTGACGTTCTAATTCTTCGGCTTTACTGATTTCGGAACTTTGTCGCAACATGCCAATTTCGGTGAGCAAGCGTTCACGCGACGCCTCTTGCAGTTCTCGCGACTCCCAATCTGTTGCCGACATCACTACGACGATACCCGAGCAGGTGAACTGGTTCGGTTGGGTCGCGAGGACCTGATTGCTAGCGTGAAGCATCCATTCGGGCGAGTGGCGAAATGGCAGACGCGCTGGCTTCAGGTGCCAGTGTTCGAAAGGACGTGGGGGTTCAAGTCCCCCCTCGCCCACGGGAAATTCTCATTTCAATATTTATTTTCGATTAGAAGTGGTGGCGTGGTATGGGTTTGGGGATGTCAATTCCTGCGGCAAGAATTCAGGTCGAGGGATTGGAGAAAGTCTTTGTCGTCCCGGTACGGGAGGCCGGCCTCAGAGCATCGCTGCACAGTTTGATTCATCGCCAAGTACGCGAGGTACGTGCGGTGAACGGCGTGTCATTCACAATTGAACCCGGTGAAGTTGTCGGATTTCTTGGACCAAATGGCGCCGGCAAAACCACCACATTGAAAATGCTTTCTGGTTTGCTCCAACCGAGCGGTGGAAAGGCAACGGTCTTGGGTTACGAACCGGGCCGTCGAGACCCGGAAATGTTGTCCCGGTTGGCACTTGTGATGGGCAATCGCAATCAGTTGCAGTGGGATTTGCCGGCGATGGATTCGTTCGAACTCAATCGGGCAATTTATCGGATCCCTCGGTCGGCGTTCATCGAAATGCGAGACGAGTTGATCGATCTCCTCGAAATCACCGAATTAGTCAATAAACCGGTGCGAAATCTGTCGCTCGGAGAGCTGATGAAAGTGGAAATCGCTGGATCGCTTCTGCACCGACCGACAATCCTGTTTCTCGACGAACCGACGATTGGGCTCGACATCACGATGCAGAAACGAATTCGATCGTTCATCGGCCAATACAACCAGCGATTCGGGGCCACGGTGGTGCTGACAAGCCACTACATGGCCGATGTTCAAGCCCTGTGCAAAAGGGTGATCATCATTCATCATGGTGATGTTTTATTCGACGGTGATCTGGCGGCGCTGTCGCAAAAATTCGCTGCGACCAAAACGATCGTGGTTCGATTTGAACAAATGCTCGACTCCACTGCCAACGATGGCGGAATCCCCGACCTTGCTCGTTTCGGGACGGTGATGTCGGTGGTGGAAGCGGCTGTCTCGTTGAGCGTTTCGCGCGATGACGTGGCGAGCATCACCGCCCAGATCCTTGGTTTGTATGCCGTGCTTGACCTGACGATTGAAGATCCGCCGATTGATGATGTGATCGAGCGGGTGTTTGCCGACGGATCCACCGTGGATGGAACGTCTAGTGATTGACACGTACGCCGAAATCGTATTGCCAGATTCGGTGCGTGATCCGCGGTGGCGGTCGATGGTGTCTCTGTACTGGATGTTGGCAAAAACTGCCATGCAGGTGCAGTTCCAATACAGGGTCGGCAACTGTTTCTACATGATTGGGATGGTCGTCGAGCCGACGATCTACCTCGTCGTGTGGCGCACAATCGCCGAGTCGAGCGGTGGTTCTGTCGGGGGGTACACGGCCGGCACATTTGCCGCTTACTACATCGTGTGGACTCTGGTGCGCAACATGAATATTGTGTTCTCTCCGTTCGGCTGGGAGGCACGAATTAGGGAGGGTGAACTCTCCGGTCAATTGCTCCGGCCCGTGCATCCAATCCACTACGACCTCGGTTTCTTCAATGGCTGGAAGGTGATCGTGATCGTGTTCTGGATCCCAATAGCCGCGGTGCTTTCTCTGGCGTTCCGCCCGACGCTTAATCCCAGCGTCGGGCAATGCATCGTATTTTTTGTAGCCATTTGGGGCGCCTATCTGATCCGTTCGATGCTGTTGTGGGCGTTGGGCATGATTACGTTTTGGACGACGCGAGTGTCGGCATTGTTCACCATCTACTCCACGGCCGAACTTCTTCTTTCTGGACGACTGGTGCCGATGACTCTGATGCCCGGCTGGGTCCAGGGGCTGAGTTGGTTTCTCCCGTTTCGATGGACATTCGGATTTCCGATTACCGCATTGGTCGGACCAATAACTGGGACCGAACTATTCGTCGGCGTAATGGCCCAGATCGGTTGGGTGTTGTTCGGTGTTCTGTTGGTCAAGGTCGTATGGAAGCGCGGCATTCGGAAATTTTCGGCGGTAGGCGGATGATCACCGATAAAAGTGTCACCGACGAGACTTCGTCGTTCCGATCGGCGCGTGCGCCAC
>JBDTPW010000111.1:0-7031 GCA_039932495.1 Ilumatobacteraceae bacterium | reverse complement strand
ATAATGCAATTTTAGCCGGAATTCTCATTTTTGGGCCACGAGTGTGGCCAAGTTCCGACTCGACAAAAGTGACTTATACCGAATTTCTTGATCTAGTCAATCAGGGAAACGTGACCAAGATAAAGATCAACAACATCAGCAATTCGATTTCCGGAACGATGTCCGATGGGAGCACGTTTGTTACGACCGGAGCGGCGACACTTTCCGATGCCGACGAGCAATTGCTCAAGTCGAAGGGCGTTGATTACGACTACTCGGCGCCTCAAGGCAACTTTTTCACCAACCTCATTCCGATTCTTCTCCCCTTCCTGTTGATTATGGGATTTTTCATTTGGATGCAGCGTCGCGCGATGGGACAAGCAGGAAGCATCATGTCGATCGGTCGCAGTCGGGCCAAGTCGTATAACGCCGACAAACCGAGCACAACATTTGCCGATGTTGCTGGCTACGAGGGCGTCAAGCAGGAGATCAAAGAAGTTGTCGACTTTCTGCGCATGCCGGAGCGGTTCAAGGAGATTGGCGCGCGGGTTCCAAAAGGCATTCTTCTCATAGGTCCTCCGGGAACCGGTAAGACTCTTTTTGCTCGGGCAGTTGCCGGTGAAGCGGGCGTTGGCTTCCTTTCGGTGACCGGTTCCGACTTCATGGAGATGTTCGTCGGCGTTGGGGCGAGCCGCGTCCGGGACTTGTTTCAACAGGCGGCGAAAATGGGTCGCGCAATTATTTTTGTTGACGAAATTGACTCGATCGGTCGCAAACGTGGTGCTGGGCTCGGCGGTGGCCACGACGAGCGTGAACAAACGCTCAATCAGATGCTTGCCGAAATGGACGGCTTCGAGGCCACAGAAGGAATCGTCGTTTTGGCGGCCACTAACCGACCGGACATCCTTGATCCGGCCTTGCTTCGACCTGGTCGATTTGATCGCCAGATCATTGTCCCGCTACCCGAGGTGGACGAACGCTTGGCAATCCTCAAAGTTCACTCTGTCGACAAGCGAATGGGTACCGACATCGATCTCGAAACAATGGCCAAGGCAACGCCCGGTATGAGCGGCGCGGACCTGGCAAACCTTGTAAACGAGGCCGCCCTATTTGCGGTGCGACGTGGGTCGACACAAATCGAGAGGATCGATTTCGAAAACGCTCGCGATCGCGTGGTACTCGGAGCGCGTCGAGAGAGTTTGGTGTTGAACGCTGAGGAAAAGCGAATGACCGCATATCACGAGGGCGGTCACGCGGTGTTGGCGACGGTGCTTCCGCACAGCGACCCATTACACAAAGTAACGATTCTCCCTCGCGGGATGGCATTGGGTGTGACATGGACGCTTCCCGAAGAGCGCCACACATATGCGCGTGAATTTTTTGAAGACATTATTTGCAAGGCGATGGGTGGGCGCGTGGCGGAAATGATCGTTTTTGGAAATCTCACCAGCGGTGCGGCAAATGATTTAGAACAAGCGACCGCAATTGCCCGACGTATGGTCCGCGAATGGGGCATGAGCGATTTGATCGGGCCAATGGCATGGACGGGTCAACAGCAGGTGTTCCTTGGCGAGGACTTGATGACAAGCGGTCGTGAATATAGCGAAGAGACGGCGCGAAAAATTGATGAAGAAATCGGAAAAATTCTGCACGTCCAACAGGAGCGGGCTCGAACCATTCTGACCAAGCATCGAATCGGCCTAGACCTAGTGGCCAACGCTCTGTTGGAACAGGAGACGATCGACGGTCCGACCGTTGCGCTCCTCGTTCAGCAAGGTCTCGGAGAACCGAGCAAGCCATCGGCTTCGCCAAGCGACTCGAAATCTGCCGGCGAATAATCCAGTCAGTCGCGTAAGCGGGCCAGCGCGGCCCATAAATCTGTTGCAGTCACCGGGCCGACGAAACTCTGTCGCACCACTCCATCGATATCGGCAATTAGTAAGGCTGGTACCGCCTCGATGTTGTAGCGCTTGTGTAGTTCCCTCTGAGCACCGAACTCGCAAATGTGAACGGCGACGAACTCGCTTTTCAGCACCTTGGCCTTGGCTTCGATATCGGCACACGTATGACAAGTTGCTGAGCTAAAAACCACAACCAACCAGGGCACTTGTGGATCGACAAAATCTGCGCGGTCAAGTTGAGTCGGGATCGTATGTACTGGCTGAGTGGGAGGATCCGTTCCACGCCGGGTCACGAATCCCGCGCAGGCCGCGACACCGGCAACCACAACGACTATGAGCAGACGAATCACGGCGTAACAATCGGCGATGGAACTACCGGTATAGCCATCACCGCGCTTCTTCCAGGCAGATCGTGTCCGCGAGCGAGAAGTCGCTGGACAATCACCGGCGTAGTTGCCCGCAGGATTAACTGTCCGACCGGAAGACCATTTGGAACAGAGATCAACGTGAGACCGCTTTCGGCAATGACGATATTTTCGAGTCCGGAAATCGCCACCGCTCCGGCCGGACCAATGGATTGGACGGTCACCGTCGCCGGGTCTGAGGTGGTATTTAGAACGACAATTGAATCTTCGAGTCCCGCGGTAGTTCCCGATGGTGCTATCCACGTTGTAGACGCCGACGAAGTCGGCATTCCGAGAACCACCGACGTTCCAACCAGACTGCCTTCGCCGCGGTTGATGATTTGCTCGACGACGATTTGATCGACAGTGCTCACCACTCCAAGATCAGAAGGCGAATCGACTACCGCGACCAAGATTCCATATCGTCCGTCTGGAAGCGACGGCAAACTTGCCGTATTGAAAGTGACAACTCTTCCCGCGGGAGCCGTAATAGTTGCCGGTTCGATACTGCTAGACACTTCGCCAGTCGCAATGAACAAGACTCTCAGTGTGCGGTCCGTGTCGCCCGGATTGAAAATGACAAGTTGTTCGGCGATACCAGGAACTTTTTCGCCGTCCGGGAACCACCACTGATCACTTGTTGCAGAGGCGCCAAGTGACATGGTGTAGCCCAACCGTCCTTGGCCGAGATAATGCTGCGACCGACCGGCGATGAGACGCCCCGACGACGCGCGAACAGAAACCGCGACGACGCGTTCGTTGCGCGCTCCCTGGTCGGCCATCGACAAGACGGTGACGGATTGAGGAAGCAGAACGAATCCTTGCAAATTCGCTGGCTCTCGCTTTGATTCAAGGGTGACAAAACTGATATCGACGACAGTCGAATCGGAGTATGGATTTGTCAAAACAATTTGTTCGATACTATCGGCACCGGTAAACCCATCGGCAAAGAACCAATCTTGGGCAGGCGCGTTGGCGCAAAGCGCGATCGAATCGCCACCTTGATGCGTTATTCGCTGCTCCACTGAACCGACTCCTCCGTTGATTTCGACCATGGCGCTGACGAACGTCCCACCGATTCCTGGCAACGCGTTAATCAAAATTGTCGACAGCGCCGGAACCGATAACGCATCTGCAAGCGGTGGTTGGCCGTCGCTCAAGAATGTGATTGTGCCCGTGACGATCCTTGTTGAGGGGTTGGAAACGACGATCGCACCCGTGATTCCTAAATCGTTTGCGGGCACCCCTGGGCAATACCACGAAGTAGTCAGCGCTGATTCCGGGCCAATGAATGGAACGGCAAGCAGTTGATTCGCGGTAGCTGATGCGGACAGGTCCGTCGTCGTCCGGTTTGCATTGAAGAAAATGAGTGAACCCACCACCGCAAGAACAAGAACAACCGAAAGAGTGCGGCGAAACTGCATCATGCTGGCTCACGCAGGCTGACATCGATCACTTGGGTGCCGCCTCTCCAGCGGCGACGAAGCCTGCGGGCATCAATGGCGATTGCAACCAGCACAAACCACATCGCGGCCTGCAACAAAAGAAGAGCAAAGTGGCTAATCGGTGTTGAGTATGTCAGAACCGAATTTCCGCGGAGCGGTAAGTCAAATGCGGTGGTGCCACCAAACGCGACTCGTGGCTCAATTTCGGCACCGCCAACTTGAAGTCGAATATTTTCATTGAACGGCGCGGCTAGGTGCACCGTGCCACCGTCAAGCACTCCGAGCGAAGAATTATCAAAATCTTCGCTGAATTTGAGCGGAGCCGTAGCGTGCAACGAACTGGAAAGCAATACTTCGTCGCCACCTTGCGAACTAATCGACGCGGTCTCCTCATCTAGTACAGACAATGTCGGTAGCCAGGCGCTGTTTTCGAAAATCATGAGATCGCTTGCCGAATAGACCCGCCGAAAATCCAATTGGGCCGACAGTGCATCGGTCAACCCGTCGGGAACCCGCAGTGGATGTTTGTACGAAGACACCCCGCCGTCGATGAGCGGAACGACGATGTATTTCACCGCCAGCGGAGCGAGCAGTCTGCCCCCACGAGATGTAGTTTTATTGACAATCGCGTTCATTGCGCGAGATAGTGATTCGGTCATCTGTGACCGCTGAGTTGGCCAGCGATCGAGAATTGTCAACTCGCCGTCGTTTGCCACGGCATATGAAATTTGTCCGCTGATTTTTGTGCTGGGAAGTTGGAGTACCCGCGGATCGCCAACAAACAATGTGTTGTAGTCACCATCTGGCGGATTGGTTGGCAATTGGACAAGTAATTGCGCGAGTGAAACTCGCGGCTGATGCCATCGGCCATCTGCCGAATTGATCAAGGTGGGCACGAGGGACACCAGAATCGCCACCGCGGCGACCCATCCAAGTGGTTGTCGCCAACTAAATGTGGCCTGACGAAGATCTTCGGTAATGGCGGTCGCGCAACTTGCGCTTGCTAAGGCCAAACCACATGAAACTACAACGAGAAGTATCGCCGGCTCGGGTGTCGACACACCGAGCGTTCCTTGGTCGGCAAGGACTGTGAGCGCACCGGCCCCAACGACAAGGGCCGCCGAACGAACCGCCCAGATAAATCGCTCGGCTTTGACAATGAGTAGTCCGACAATCACCGGAATATACAGAACCAAGATGATCGCGCCAAAGCGCAGCGTGCCGAAATCGAGTTGAGCAAGATTCCTAATACCGATCTGATTTCCGGAATGCGAGTCAGACCCCGTCAACCAATTCCATGCATTGTCTGCGACCATGTTGTTTAGCCACGGCACTTGCACAATGGTGGCGCCGACTGGCACCGACACCGCGAAGAGACCAGACCACAACACCTGCTGAAATCGTGCGCCCCCAACAACATCGGCAACAAACCAAAGAACTCCAACGAGCGCAACAAGAAGTGCGAACGACGGCGCAAATGCGACTGCCACGCCTGTTACCAAGATTGCCCGGGCTAAAACTTGGCTCCGATTGTTCGCCGAACGTGGACTTGATGGAATTGACAGGAACCGAAGAATCCACGGTGTTGCCGCATAACAAACCAACGCACCCAATCTGCCGTGAGCAATGGATACGTACGGCAATGGAACCGCCGCATACACAGCGATACCTACTAATCGGGCTCGTGAATTTCTAAATACGGCGCACAGACTGGAAATACCCAAACAGCCGATGGCGATTGCTCCAACGACACACATCGTTTGCAACAACGAAAGTTTCCCCAACACCAACAAACCGCCTATTGCAAGAAACACGTGCGCGGTCGGCTGCGCGCCGACTCGGCCAAACCCGACCGACGTCCAGTTGGTGAGATAATTTGTGAACAGCTTTCCCGGAGATCCAAAGTTCGATCTAAGCGGAAGAAACTCGCCGACCGAAGTCACCCCATTACTGATGATTCCACGGCTTCCGATCAAGATCACGAGGGCGATGGCGAATGTGATGAGGCCAATAATTCGGGTTCCGCTGGCCAGTCGAAATCCTCGTGTGCGGTCGGCCTTAACCTGCTGTTGGACAGTCGCCCGCCTATGGCGAAGAAAACTTGTAAATCGCGCACTTCCCTTGACTTGAAGTGCGTGTATTTCCGATGCCGCAATTCGTCGGTGCGGACGCACCTCGCCTCGTCGGCGAACGATGTATCTGGTATCCAAAAGAACGGCAATTGAGCCACGAAGGGTGGCGATTGACCGACGCAGTCCCCCGGTGAAAACTCCGACAATTGTCTCAATGAGAGATGTAACAAACAGTTGGATCATGACTCCGAGAAATTGGAAGCGCCCGGACAACGTCGCCACGGTTCGGACGCGATGACGTGCCTCCAACCCAGACCGTCCAATGTCTGGATTTCGTTCGTCAAACCGTTCGCGGTGGCGGACAACCGCGGCCGGGACGACGAGTACTCGAGCGCCGCTGAGATGCGCGCGCCAGCAAAATTCAAGATCTTCTCCGAAAAAGGGGATGTCTGGGGCAAACCCGCCTAACTCGCGAAACAGATCCGCTCGCACGACAATGCATGCCGACGGTAGAAAAAATACGTCACGCACCGCATCGTGTTGTTCTTGGTCTCGCTCGCCAATTTCAATGAGCGAATCGATCTCGCCAATGCGATCTGCTCCGAGCCCGACGTGCTGGAGAACATTGGGATCATCCCATTGCACAAATTTTGGACCAACGACTCCGGCATTTGATCGAACCGTCTCCTCTATCAACTTGGTTATCGCGTCCGGGCGCAATGCGACGTCGTCATGAGCAAAACAGAAAAAACCACCGACACCCTCGACTATTCGTCGCACCTCATTCATGACTGGCCCGAAACCCGGATTGCCTTCGACTATCCGGATGACGGCCTCTGGCAATGACCTTCGGATTTGGGCACTGAGCTCGTCTGTAGGTGACTCCGAGGTAAGAAAGGCGATTGTCTGGATACGTGGGTATTCCTGGCTGGCAATACTGGCCAAAGTCTCGGCAAACCATGGCCCGGGCTCGTGGACCAGGATCGCCAAAACCACCGGGGGCGCCCCGCTAGGTGTCTGTTGCTCGGATTCCAGCAAGTGGTCCATCTCTTGGGAAGTCACGACGTGCCAAGGATACTTCCCTCATTAACGATGGAATCTTCGCCATAACGGGTGCTTGCAAAAGTTAGCAGTTTCGGTTATGATATCTAGCAAGCCATCCACTCAATTAATGAGACGATTCGAGGAGCCAACATGCGAACGATCAAATTTCCGTCACTTCCAAACCTT
>JBDTPW010000110.1:0-38891 GCA_039932495.1 Ilumatobacteraceae bacterium | reverse complement strand
TTGATTGAGTTTGAAACCGATCGACTGCGCTTGCGCCAATGGAGCGCGGCCGATCGCCAGCCATTCGCCGGACTCAATGCAGACCACGATGTCATGGAGTACTTTCCGAAAGTTCTCGATCGCACGGAAAGCGACACCCTGGCGGATCGAATTGAGTCACACATTTCGATCAATGGTTGGGGCTTGTGGGCCGCCGAATCAAAAACCTCCAAAGAATTCATCGGTTACGTCGGCTTGAGTTCGCCGAGGCCTGAACTTCCGTTTTCGCCCGCCGTCGAAGTCGGCTGGCGACTTTCCAAAAAGTATTGGGGAAAAGGGTTTGCCACGGAGGCCGCGCGAGGTGCGCTGCGTGTCGGCTTCGAGTCACTCGAGTTGCCAGAAATCGTGTCGTTCACTTCTGTAGGCAATCTTCGGTCGCGAGCCGTTATGGAGAGGCTTGGTATGACCGAGTCAGAGGAATTTGATCATCCAAATATTTCGCCGGGAAACGCGCTTCGACGACACTGTTTGTATCGGCTGACGGGCGAAGAGTGGAAGAGAATCGCTCAGGCGTAAACGTCGAATAGTTCTTGAATTGCTTTGGCCTGACCGCCCGATGTCGACGACATGACTGCAATTGGAGTTACCCCCGTGTCCGCCCAGGCTTCCAGCTGACCGCGGACCTGAGCGGCGGTGCCCGAGACGGTGCAGTCGCTCAACCATTCGTCGCTCATCGTTGCCATCAATTGCTCGGCAACTTGTTCCTTCGGCGTATGAGCCAAAACTTCCTCCGCCGCATTCATTTCTCCGACGTAGCCGGCCGCTCGCCAGTAATTGCGATAGTTCGGCAACGAAAGGTATCCGCTTAAAGTTTTGCGGTGTACCTGCAAGGCAGCCTGGCGATCTTCGCTGACAATCGTCGGCACCATATTGGCGAGAAAGAAACCTTTTCGTTTGTCGCGCGGAATGTTCGATACCTGATCCGTCATGCTTCGACGCGACGCGTTGGCCCAAATTGCTCCTTGGGCAATGTCACTCGCTAGCTCGAGCATCCTGCTTCGCAAGGTGGCGAGATAGATCGGTGGAAGCTGACCACTGAATCGCTCATTCGCGCGCATTGAAGCCACATAGTTGCGAATATCGGTGAGCGGCTTACCCGTCGCCACTCCGAGTCGCTGAGTTACAGGACCGTGACTCACACCGAGACCAAGAGCGAAACGTCCTCCCGAAATTTCGTGAATGTGGGAGGCCGTGTTACCGGTTTCCACGGGATGGCTGTAATAGATCGGTTGGATCGACGTCCAAAATCGAATCGAATGAGTGACGTGGGCGAGTGAAACGCACAGTCCCAGCGTTGCCCCAAGACTCGGACATGCCAACCCGTTAAAGCCGCGTCGCTCGGCCTCTCTAGCTAGTTCCAAAATCGTGGCGCGCTTGGTTGGCGTCACCACAATTGAAATTGCGGGCATCCCTTCGGTCGGAGTCGATGCGGTCATCTCGGAAAACCTACTTCTACGCGCCCGTTTTGCCGAGTTTGTGTGCTCGGCGCGATTCGGTCGTACGGTATATGGCGTGGCCGACCCGTCGACATCGCTTGCCGATGGCATGATGCGCATCGCCATGGTCAGCCCGTACAGCGTGTCGGTGCCGGGTGGCGTGCAATCGCAGGTGCTCGGGCTTGCACGCGAAATGAGACGGCTCGGTCACGAGGTTCGTGTATTGGCTCCATGTGACGGGCCGCCACCAGAAAGTTTTGTTACTCCACTTGGTAACAGCCTGCCTACGAGTGCAAATGGTTCGGTCGCAGCACTCGCGCCTGACCCGTCGGCGGCATTGCGAACAATTCGGGCTCTCAACGATGAAGCATTTGACGTCATCCATTTGCACGAACCGCTCGTTCCCGGTCCTACGGTGACGGCGCTGCTGATGCGAATGGCGCCGACAGTCGGCACCTTTCACGCGGCAGGTGACTCAACTTCGTACAAGGTGTTGAACCGCACGGCGCGTTGGGCGGCAAATCATATTGACGTTCGAGTCGCCGTCTCCGAGCAGGCGCGTGAACTCGCCGCAAGATACTTGGATGGCGATTATCAAGTGTTGTTCAACGGAATTGAAGTAAGTCGGTACCACCGTCCGGACATTGAGCGAGTAAAAGAACCGGCCATCTTTTTTTGCGCTCGATACGAGCCAAGGAAGGGTTTAGAGATTTTGCTCGAGGCATTGAATTCGATTCCACGCAACGTTCGGCTGTGGGTCGCCTCCGACGGACCGGGAATTAGTGAGCTTCGTCAAAAACATTCTGGTGACCATCGGATCGAGTGGCTCGGTCGCGTTACTGAGGAAGAGAAAATCAGACGGCTTGCATCGTGCACCGTGTTTTGTGCGCCTTCGTTGCACAGCGAATCATTTGGCATTGTTTTGCTCGAAGCGATGGCAGCGCAGGCTCCACTCGTAGCCAGTTCGCTAGACGGATACTGCAACGTGGCCAGCGATGATCGCGACGCGCTTCTTGTTGAACCGGGCGACGCGGTGTTGCTTGCCGATGCCCTAAACAGGATGCTGACCGACAAGGTTCTGGCTAAGCGATTGGTCGAGGGTGGCGCTCGACGTGCCAACCAATTTTCAATGAATGCACTTGCGCAGGAATATTTCACGATCTACCGCCGACTGTTGAACGACGAAACAAATATGGCGCTCATGGTTGCGCCAAGTCGTTTGCTTTCGTTTTTTAACGGTCGTTCGCTACGTCGCTCGCAGACATCAAACTCGGCGTAGAATAGGAACATGAACGCTCTCGTAATCATTGTCATCATCGTCGTGCTCGTAGTCGGCTACGTCGTGCTCGCTTATAACGGTCTGGTGCGTCGTCGAAACAACGTCGACAATTCCTGGTCGCAAATCGATGTCCAGTTGAAGCGACGTTTGGATCTCATTCCTAACTTGGTCGAAACGGTCAAGGGATATGTGGCCCACGAGCGGGGGACTCTCGAGGCCGTGATCACCGCACGCAATTCTGCAATGGCGGCGCCAGCAACTCCGGCTGCTCAGGCGGTCGCCGACAACGCGATTACCAGTGCGTTACGCCAATTGTTTGCTTTGTCAGAGGCGTATCCAGACCTCAAGGCCAACCAAGGATTCATTTCGTTGCAGGAAGAATTATCGAATACCGAAAGTCGAATCGCCTACGCGCGACAGTTCTATGGCGATTCGGTTGCCGGTTACAACACAGCGATCCAAAAGTTTCCTGGGGTCGTTATTGCCAGGATGTTCAACTTCACCGCTCGAGAATTCTTCGAGGTGGAAGAGTCCGGTCGGATTGCTCCTCAGGTGAAGTTCTAACGCGTTACAAATGAACGAACTCATCTCTTCAAACAAGCGACGGACCGTCGCCCTGATCATTGGTTTCGTGTTTATCGTGGTCCTTGTCGGGGCCGCAGTTGGCTCACTTGTTGGTAATGGCACGACTGGAACGATCCTTGCGGTCGTCTTATCCGGGACATTCGCCTTTATCTCCTATTGGAAATCTGATGCAGTCGCACTGCGAGTGAGTCGGGCGATTCCGGCCGATCCGATCGAGTACCAACGCCTGCACAACTTGGTAGAAGGGCTGTGCATCGCCAGCGGATTGCCAAAGCCTCGCGTGTACGTCATCGTCGATGAAGCCCCCAACGCGTTTGCTACGGGACGAAATCCGCGCCACGCCGCTTTAGCGGTGACAACGGGCCTGTTGGAAAAGATGAATCGAGTCGAGCTCGAAGGTGTATTGGCCCACGAACTTTCCCACATTCGCAATTACGACATTTTGGTATCCACTCTTGCCGTCACGCTTGTCGGCTCCGTGGCGATCATCACCGACATCGCGATTCGAATGATGTGGTGGAACGGTGGACGTACACATCGCAGTGGTGATCGACAGAATGGAGCCAATCCTCTCGCGCTCATTGGTTTTGCCTTGCTCATATTTTCACCGATACTGGCCAAACTGATGCAGGCCGCGATCAGTCGTCGTCGGGAAACGCTGGCCGACGTTTCGGCATGTCAAATCACGCGGTACCCACCAGGTCTCATTTCGGCATTGGAAAAATTGCAAGCCGATACGACGGTTACGCATTCCGCAAGCATGGCAACGGCTCACATGTGGATTGAACAACCACTCTCCGGGGTCAATGACTCTGGCCGGCTCGGTTCATTGCATAAACTCTTTAATACCCACCCGCCACTATCCGAGCGCATTGCATTGCTCAGAGAAATGTAAGAGGAGCCCAATTCAATGTCCAACCTCCGATCAATGCGTCTCAAAGTTGTCTTAGCCAGCACCGTCGCTTTCCTTGGCGCCTGCGGCAGTTCTTCGCCGTCCGTATCGACGGAAACCTTCCCAGTCGAAACAACTGTCGTCGACGCAGGTACGACGACGACCACGGTCCCGATCGTTGTCAATCCATTAACAGGCGAACCGGCGCTCGACACATCGATTCTCAGCCGTCCTGCGATGGTCGTAAAAATCGACAACCATCCAAAGGCCCAACCGCAAATCGGGATCAATCAGGCCGACATCATCTTCGAGGAAAACGTTGAGAAATTAACCAGGTTTGCCGCCGTGTTTCATAGTCAGGGGAGCGACCCTGTCGGACCAATTCGAAGCGGTCGGTTTCAGGACATCAACCTGCTTGGTTCATTGAACAAGCCGCTCTTTGTGTGGAGCGGTGGCAATCCACAAGTGAGCGCGGCGATTCGAAAATCCGATCTCGTCGATTTGAGCTACACCGTGGCCAACAAGGACGGTGGATTTCAGCGCGATTCAAGCAGACCGGCGCCACACGACCTGTTTGCTGAGACCTCGAAACTGTGGACGCTTGCACCGGATGGTTCAGGTCCTCCGCCAGAACAATTTGTGTATCGAACCGTAAGCGATGCAGTTCCAAGTTCCGCAAAGTTGGTTGACGGAGTCAAATTGTCCATGGACGGCGTGAAGGTGCGATGGGACTGGAATTCGTCAGATGCTGCATTCGTACGTCTCGAAAACGACAAACCGCATGAAGACGCGGATGGCGTGCAGCTCAATGTGCGCAACGTGATCATCTTGGAAGTTGAGTACTCCAACGCCTACAGCCCGGTCTCCAAGACGTTGGGCGGCGGCAAGGCGATCGTGTTTACCGATGGAACCGCGATCACCGGTACGTGGGAGCGAAGCAATCGCCTCGTGCCCTTTACCTTGAAGGATTCGAGCGGCGCGATTATCAAGTTGACACCCGGTCGCACCTTTGTTGAAGTCGCCCGCGCCGACAAATCGGCACTCATTGATGTTGGCGTTGATCCAGGCGACGTTAAGTACCCGTAGAATAAGGATCATGGCCTCGTCTTCGGCGTCACCTCGGCACTCATCTGGTTCGCCAACGACCGGTTCGCTGAAAGTCAAGCGCGGGCTCGCCGAGATGCTCAAAGGCGGCGTCATCATGGACGTCGTCACGTCGGACGAAGCGAAAATTGCGGAAGATGCTGGCGCGGTTGCCGTCATGGCGCTGGAAAGAGTCCCTGCCGATATTCGCCGAGACGGTGGCGTGGCACGGATGAGCGATCCGGAGATGATCGAACGGATCAAGGCCGCGGTTTCGATTCCGGTTATGGCCAAGGTGCGGATTGGTCACTTTGTCGAGGCCCAAATTTTGGAAGCACTCGGCGTCGATTTCATTGATGAGTCAGAAGTCCTCACTCCTGCCGATGAAACGCATCACATCGACAAATTTGCGTTTGCCATTCCGTTCGTATGCGGTGCCACGAATTTGGGTGAGGCACTCAGACGAATTAGCGAAGGTGCCGCGCTCATCCGATCAAAGGGAGAAGCGGGAACAGGCAACGTGGTCGAGGCCGTTCGACATTTGCGCAGCATCACAGGAGATATTCGAAAGATCACACAGGCAGATTCGGCTGAGCTGTTTGATTGGGCAAAGAAACTTGCTGCGCCGCTTCCACTCGTTCAAGAAATTGCTGAAACCGGTGAACTGCAAGTTCCGCTGTTCTGTGCAGGTGGTATTGCCACACCGGCAGACGCGGCGTTGGCGATGCAATTGGGTGCCCAAAGCGTGTTCGTCGGATCGGGAATTTTCAAGAGTGAAGATCCGTCGCAGCGAGCGAAGGCAATCGTCGAGGCGACGACACATTTTCGCGATCCGCAGATCATTGCCAAGGTCAGCCGCAATCTCGGCGCACCAATGACAGGTATCGGAATGGATCAAATTCATGAGCGTTACTCGGAGCGGGGCTGGTGAACGATTCGAGGCCCCCGGGTGGGACGTCTTGTCGGATTGTTGGCGCTTCAGGGTGGATTCGCTGCACACGAACTTGCATTCACTGAGTTAGGCCTCGACACTCGTCAGGTTAGGACGGTCGAAGATCTTGCTGGTCTTGACGCGCTAGTGCTACCGGGAGGCGAGTCGACCGCCATGTCAATGTTGCTCGAATCGTCCGGCCTCTTTGATCCAGTCGCCAAATTCATAAGTGATGGTCATCCGATATTTGGCACCTGTGCCGGAATGATCCTGTTGGCCACCAAAGTTGGCGATGCTCGTCCCGATCAGCGATCATTCGGGGCGATCGAAATTGACGTTCGGCGCAACGCATACGGTCGACAGGTGGACAGTTTTGAGGCCGACATCGAAGTGGCTGACTTACAAACACCGTTTCATGCCGTGTTTATCCGCGCACCTCAGGTTGTCGATGCGTCAGATTCAGTTGAGGTGCTTGCTCGGCACGAAGACGACATTGTGTTGGCGCGCCAAGGATCGATCATGGTCGCATCGTTTCATCCGGAATTAACCGCCGACACCCGAATCCACGAAATATTTGTCAACAATTTATGACGGAACAATAAGAAGGGAGTAATTAGGTATGTCTGGGCATTCAAAATGGGCAACCATCAAACACAAAAAGGCAGCCGTCGACAAGGCGCGGGGCAAAATTTTTGCCAAACTTTCCCGCCAGTTGGAAGTCGCGGCCAAGGAACATGGTGGAGACGTGTCGACGAATGCCGCATTGCGCACGATCGTGTTGAAGGCGAAAGCCTCACAGATGACCAACGACGCGATTGATCGGGCAATCAAGCGTGGCACGGGAGTCGGCACAGGAGCCGTCTACGAGTCAATCACCTACGAGGCGTATGCCCCAGGCGGTGTGGCCATGCTCATCGATGTTCTAACCGATAACCGAAACCGAACCGCGGCCGATGTTCGAATCATCTTCAGCAAACTCGGCGGCTCGATGGCCGAACCTGGCGCGGTGTCCTGGCAGTTTTCTAGAAAGGGAATTATTCACGTGGCGCGCTCGGTTGATGAAGATGCACTCATGTCGGCCGCCTTGGAAAGTGGTGCAGAGGACATTTCGGACGATGGCGACTCGTGGCGCGTCGTTTGCGAGCCGCACTCAATTGATGGCATTAAGTCGGCTCTAGAAAAATCCGGAATACCGGTTTCTTCGGCCACGACGACGATGATTTCCTCGCTGGTCGTACCCGTGACCAAGATGAGCGATGCCAAGGCGGTCTTGCACATCATGGACGAATTGGATGAGAACGACGATGTCCAAGACGTGTATGCGAACTTCGACATTGCCGAGGAGATTCTCAATCAGGTCGCTCAATGACCGGTAATCCGCACAGGTAGTGGACGAAATGACTAGGATCGAACCTATGTTCGCCCCTCGTCAAGGTCATGGTTTGACGGTTCTCGGGATCGACCCTGGGTTGACTCGCTGCGGATTCGCAGTCTTGCGTCAGGGAGATGGTCCAAAACCGGATGTCGTCTCGCTTGGTGTGATCACAACACGCAAGACAACTGACTTGGCGCAGCGACTTGCCGAACTGCATCAAGAGTTAACGAGTCTCTTTGACGAATTTGCACCGACGGCCGTTGCAGTTGAGCAGGTGTTTTTTCAGGCCAACGTCCGGACGGCAATGAGCGTTGGTCAGGTAAGCGGCCTGGCGTTGGCGATTGCCGCCGAGCGACGATGTGATGTCGTCCAATACACGCCGAAACAAATCAAGAGCGCGGTTGTCGGCTGGGGTGGTGCAGACAAATTGCAGGTCCAGCGGATGGTGCAAAAGCGCCTGGGTCTTTCCAAGTTGCCAAAGCCGGCCGATGCCGCCGATGCGGCGGCCCTAGCTCTGTGTTATCTGGCGATGCTGCCTCTTCGTCAAAGCATTGCGACGGCCGAATCTAAGGTGAAGTCTGCATGATCGGTTCTCTGCGGGGAAAGGTGCTTGAGCGAAATAGCGACGGCACCGCGCTCATCGAAGTGGCGGGAATTGGATACCTCGTTCATGTCACCCCGCGAACTTTGGCGGAACTCGAACCAACGTCAAGCGCTTTTGTGTACGTATACGAACACTTGCGCGAAGATGCCAACACGTTGTTCGCCTTTCTCGAACGCGACGAGCGAAACTCATTTCAAACTTTGATCGCCACTCATGGGATTGGGCCGTCGATGGCGATGGCGATCCTTGCAATACATTCGCCCCGTTCGCTCGTCGACATTGTCGCCACCGGCGACCTTACGTCACTCACATTGGTCCCAGGCGTTGGTCGAAAGACTGCAGAACGTCTGCTCGTCGAACTAAAGGGTCGGTTGAACTTGCCGATGCTTGATGACAATCGCCAAAGTTCCGGCGGCACGTCGTTTGTCGTCGCGGATGTTCGAGAGGCGTTGGCTGGGCTCGGATATGGCAATGATGAAATTCGAGACGTGCTGCGCCAACTGCCCGCGTCAGACTCCGCCGAGCAGTTGCTGCGGCTGGCTCTCAACACATTGGGAGTGCGACGTGCGTGAGGAATTCCTGGATCCGAATGTGGGCGACGATATTGACGCGGCGCTAGAAAACGGTCTTCGCCCGCGCCGGTTGGAAGATTTCGTCGGCCAGCGCGAGTTGAAGGAACACCTGAGCATCGTTTTGGAAGCGGCTCGCATGCGCGATCAGCCGGCGGATCACATCTTGCTCGCGGGACCTCCAGGACTTGGCAAAACAACGATGGCCGGAATTGTGGCGTCCGAAATGTCGGCAACTTTGCACGTCACTTCCGGCCCCGCGTTAGAACGCGCAGGTGACTTGGCGGCGATTCTCACCAAACTTGGCGAGCATGATGTGTTGTTCATCGATGAAATTCATCGACTCTCGCGCAATGTCGAAGAGATTCTGTATCCGGCAATGGAAGATTTTCAGATTGATATTGTCGTGGGCAAGGGGCCAGCAGCGTCTTCAATTCGTCTAACCCTTCCGCAATTTACGTTGATCGGAGCGACAACTCGAACGGGGATGATCACGGGTCCGTTGCGCGACCGATTCGGGCTTGTGGCTCGGCTTGATTATTACGAAGTGGATGAACTGGAACTAATTGTGCGCCGCACTGCAGGAATCTTGGGGGTAGAGGTTGATGCGCTTGGAGCGAACGAAATCGCCAGACGATCTCGGGGGACTCCGCGAATAGCAAATAGATTGCTCCGCCGCGTTCGAGACTTTGCCCAAGTCCGGGGCGATGGCACCGTAAGTCAGACAACCGCACAAAGTGCCTTGGCAGTGTTCGGCGTCGATGACCGCGGTCTTGACAAACTTGACCGCGCAATTTTGTCGGCCATATGTAGCCAATTCGCAGGTGGGCCCGTTGGATTGTCGACGCTGGCGATAAGCGTGAGCGAACAAACCGAAACGATTGAAGACGTGTACGAGCCGTTTCTCATCCAGCAGGGGATGATTGCTAGGACCGCGCGTGGACGCATAGCGATGCCGAGCGCGTGGCGCCACATTGGTCTCGAGCCACCCGATTCAGCACCAGAATTGTTTCAGCAATAGTGCACATTGATGACATCAATTACGAGCTTCCCCACGAGCTAATTGCTCAAGTTCCTATCGAGCCACGTGATTCCGCGCGCCTCCTCGTCGACCAAGGGAATAGGGAAGCACTTCACCGTACTATTTCCGACATTGGTGAATACCTAGAAAAGGATGACGTACTAGTCGTCAATAACACGCGCGTCATTCCAGCTCGGCTGCATCTTCGTCGCAGTACCGGCGGGGCGGTGGAAGTTCTGCTTCTCGAAACAGTCAATGGTTCGTCGGCAGACTGGGAGGCACTCATTCGGCCGGGCGGCAAGTTACGAATCGGTGAGACGCTTTACTCGGACGACGGGGTGGCATTGCTTGAGGTTGGTAGTCGGACGATCGCGGGCGACACCTTTGTGGTCACGATGTTGGTCGACGATGTCGACTCGATGCTTGCCCAGCGAGGAGAGGTGCCGCTTCCTCCATACATCACGACTCCGTTGACCGACCCCGATCGCTACCAAACCGTGTACGCCAGACTTCCCGGGTCTGCGGCTGCACCTACCGCTGGGCTTCATTTCACGACTCGGCTGATAAGCGAGTTACAGGGCGCGGGAATTCAGATTGCAACCGTTGATTTGATGGTCGGTCTCGACACCTTTGCGCCTATCAGTACGACGAATCCACTCGAACACAAGATTCACACGGAGTCGTATTCGGTTCCACTTGAAACTCTTGAGCTTTGTCAACGGGCGAAGCGAGTTGTTGCCGTTGGCACAACAGCAACTCGGGCGCTCGAAACCGCGGCCTCGACCGGTCAAGCAAGTGGTCGCACCAGACTTTTCATTACACCGGGATACGACTGGAAGATGGTTGATCTGATGGTCACCAACTTTCATATGCCAAGAACGTCGTTGTTGCTGATGATCGAATCGTTCATTGGAAAACGATGGCGTGCGCTATATCTTGACGCGATTCAACACAAGTATCGTCTCTTGTCATTCGGAGATGCGATGTTGTTGGACCGCCACTTGAACTGAGCGTAGGTCGGTACCGTGTAACAAATGTTCCCGGTCTCCTTTACGCAGGTGTCGCGAAATGGTTTGGCGCGTGCCGGTGTCGCCCAAACCCATCGCGGTTCGTATACGACCCCTTGCTTCATGCCGGTCGGCACGAGGGGTGCGATCAAATATTTGAGCGCGCAAGATTACGAACAACTGGGCGCCCAAATAATTTTGGGAAATACGTATCACTTAATGTTGAGACCCGGCGCTCGGACAATCGCCGACATGGGCGGCCTTGGAGCGTTCTCCGGTTGGAGCGGTCTAACTCTTACCGATTCGGGCGGTTTTCAAGTTTTCTCACTCAACCCAGATGTCGATGATGATGGCGTCACCTTTAGATCCACGTATGACGGATCGTTGCATCGCTTCACTCCAGAATCCGCCGTGGAAGTTCAACAATTGATTGGTGCAGACATTCAAATGGTGCTCGATGTTTGTCCACCATTGCCGTCTTCGAATGAAGTCATCCGCACCGCGATTGAGCGCACCGCGCAATGGGCGAGTCGTGCAAGAACCACGCACACAAGAACCGATCAGTCTTTGTTCGGAATTGTGCAAGGGGGCACGAATGAGAATTTACGCCGGGAAAGCGCAGAGCGCACGGCGAGCCTGAATTTCGACGGTTACGGAATCGGCGGGCTGTCCGTAGGTGAGACGCGTGAGGAAATGTTGCCCGCACTCGCCGCCGCGCTCGACGTACTACCAACCGACCGACCGCGGTATCTCATGGGTGTGGGAGATCCTGCATCGCTCGTAGAGGCGGTCGCTCTTGGTGTGGATCAGTTTGATTGCGTCATGCAAACTCGGCTCGGGCGTCATGGGACCGCGCTTACCGGTGGTGGTCGGATAAATCTTAAGCGAGCAGAATTCGCAAACTCAAACGAGCCAATCGATGCTTCGTGCAAGTGTGAAGTTTGTCAACGCCACTCGCGTGCCTATTTGCGTCACTTGTTTCAAGTCGGAGAACCGACGGCCTCACGCATGGTGTCGCTGCACAATTTGGCTTGGACTTTTGACTTGATGGACAACATGAGGAAGGCAATAGTCGCCGGCACGTTTGATCAGTTTCGACGCCAAATCCTTACGGTATGGGGCGTGACGACGGAGATCGAACCATAAGTCGCTAGAGTACGAACCTATGTCAACGACCGTTTTCCATCTGTTGGGTGCCAGTTCGAGCAGTGGCGGGAGCAGCATCGTTGGTCTTTTGCCACTCGTTCTTATCTTTGTGGCCATGTATTTCCTCCTCCTCAAACCCCAGCGAAAACGCCAGAGGGAAGCCCGCAATCTGCAGAGCACGCTGGGCGATGGCGACGAAGTCATTTTGAATTCCGGCATCTACGGTTTCGTGTCCTCAGTTGAAGACGATTACCTATGGTTGGACATCGCGGAACACTCTCCGGGCAAATCCATCGAAATCCGCGTTGCTCGTAACGCGATCGCTCGTGTGGTGAACAAGGCTGCCGGTTCTCAAACCGCAACCACGACATAAGCGTCGACACTTCTCGTTACAGATTTTTCCGATGGTACGCCGACTTCTCGTTTCTCTTATTGGAATTGTTGTCGTAGTTGCCGGACTTCTGGTGGCAAATGCTGTCGCCGGTAACACGCCATCACTTGGCCTCGATCTACAGGGTGGCGCATCTGTCACACTTCAGCCGGAAGGTGATTTCGATGCAGCGGCACTCGATGTTGCCGTGGAGATCATTCGCGCGCGAGTCGATTCCATCGGTGTAGCCGAACCCGAAATCATTCGCCAAGGTGACACCGTTGTCGTCAATCTTCCCGGTGTCGATGACCAACAGCGTGCGCTCGACATTGTTGGTCGTCAAGGTGAACTGTTACTGCGACCGGTCCTCCAAGCAGGACTTCTCCAGGTCGATACGACAACGACAATTGCGGGATCTGGCACAACCGTTCCGGGATCCGACACAACGCTTCCACCTCCTAGTGGCGGAGTAGGCGGTACGCGAAGAGTTGCGGCTACGAGTGTTCCAACGACGGTCGCGTCAACTACGACAGTGGCGCCCGCAACTACGGTTCCCGCGTCCGCCGATCCAAATGATCCAAATGCCACCGTGTTGCTCACTGACGGAAAAGGCAATGGGTATTACGTCGGTCCTGCGGCCGCAAGCGGCAAGGTATTCACCAACGATGCCAAAGCGGAGATTCAAAACGGGTCGTGGGTTGTTGTCGTCGGTTTGCGCAACGCCGCTGATGGCGACCAGCTGTGGAACTCACTGACGACGCTCTGTTACAACCGAGATCCTTCGTGTCCAACTGCGCAGGTGGCAATCGTCCTGGACGGCATCGTCATTTCTGCGCCCGTCGTGCGCGAACCGGTGTTTAGCGGAGGTTCGGTACAGATCAGCGGCAGTTTCAAAGAATCCGAAGCCCGAGACTTGGCCAAAATTTTAGAATTTGGCGCCGTCCCGGTGAAATTTGGCGTGTCTCAAGTGCAGACGGTTTCACCAACCCTTGGCAAGGACTCGTTGCGGGCCGCAATATTCTCGGGTCTCTTGGGTGTGCTTCTGGTGATGCTCTTTTTCTTCTTCTACTACCGCCTACTGACGTTGGTTGTGGTTGGAGGGCTTGCCGTATCTGCCGGATTGTTATGGAGCACGATCGCGTTTCTGTCTAAAACCAATGGCCTTGCCCTGTCGCTGGCGGGAGTGGCCGGAATCATCGTTTCCATCGGAGTGACCATCGACTCGTATGTTGTTTTCTTTGAACGGATCAAAGATGAACTGCATAAAGGCAAAACAATTAAGAATTCGGCTCAACGAAGTTTCGAAGCCGCATGGCGGACAATTCTGGCGGCAGACACCGTTTCATTTATCGGTGCGCTCATTTTGTGGAAACTCACCGTAGGTTCCGTCCGCGGCTTTGCCTTCTTCCTTGGCCTATCCACCGTGTGTGACGTCATAGTTGCATATACGTTCACTCGTCCCGCCGTGCTATTGCTTGCTCGAAGTCGATTTCTTGCCGGTCGCAAAGTCCTCGGTGTGGTCCGTCAACCGGACGTCTCTTCTGGGGTCCTCCAATGAGCGGCGGCTTCGGGCGGCTCTACCGTGGCGAGACGACGTTCAACTTCGTTGGACGTCGCCGCTGGGGTTTCGGGTTTTCGTTGGCACTTCTGTTGATATCAAGCATCTCTATGTACAGCCGTGGACTTAATTTGGGCATTGACTTTGAGGGAGGAGTGGCATGGGAGGTGCCGTCAACGAACCTGACGATCGATCAAGCCCGCTCGGTTTTGGGCGACAATGGCGTAGAAACGGCGGACGCCAAGATCCAAACGCTCAATGGCAGTACTGGCCAAAGCATCCGCATTCAAGTGAGCGAACAATCGCCCGAGGTTCAGGCAAAGGTTCAACAGGATCTCGCCACGGCGGCTGGAGTGACAACTCAAGATGTAAGCATCGCTGCCGTGAGTTCGTCATGGGGACGCACGATCACAGAGAAGGCGATACGCGCCTTACTCATTTTCTTTGGGGTGGTCTCGCTGTATAGTGCTGGTGGCCATCGCGCTGTACATCACCGCCCGTTTCGAGTGGAAGATGGCGTTGTCGGCCATTGTTGCCATGGCCCATGACGTCCTATTAAGCGTCGGCATTTATTCGTTAACCGGATTTTCGGTCACACCGGCAACCGTCATTGCATTTCTCACAATTCTCGGGTTTTCGTTGTACGACACGATCGTCGTGTTCGACAAAGTTCACGAAAATACGAAAAAATACTCATCCTCTCGCGTGTCGTATGGCGACATCACCAATATCTCGATGAATCAGGTGCTCATGCGCTCGATCAATACGAGCGTGGCGGCAATTTTGCCGGTTCTTTCGATCCTCGTTCTGGGCTCGTGGGTCCTCGGCGTAATTGCACTAGAGGACTTTGCGCTTGCGCTGCTTGTGGGCATGCTGCTTGGCGCCTACTCATCGATCTATATTGCCACCCCGTTGCTAGCAATCCTCAAGCAACGCGAGCCGAAATATCGTCCGCTCATTTCCCAGTTGTCGCTCGGTCCCGACATGTTGCGTGTGGCCGGAATCAAACCCGCTGGCACCGCAGTCAGTTCGGTAACTCCGACACAGACAACGGTCGCTGCGCCGATCGATATGAGTCGAGAGAAAGCCACCGTTGCTTCCGCACTCACGCACCCACCACGTCCTCGGAAGAAGCGCAGTCGCAAATAGATCGCCCAAATTGCCCATAGACTTTAAGCATGGGTAGCTCGCAATGAGCACAACTTCGAGGGTCCTTCCCTGGCGTAGACAACACTCAGTAATTGCCGAAGATCTTGTGCCGTTGCTCACCGCATATAAGGCACGCCACCCCAAGGGTTCGATTACCAACATCAACACCGCGTACGCGATGGCCAAGGAAGCCCATCAGCACCAGCAGCGAAATAGCGGCGAACTATATATAAGCCACCCAGTTGCGGTCGCCCGGATTGTGGCAGACCTTGGGCTTGACGAGGTTTCAATCGTCGCGGCTCTGCTTCACGACGCCGTGGAAGACACAGAAATAACGCTTGCAGATGTCGAGACGCAATTTGGTGCAGAAGTCGGCTCGCTCGTCGATGGTTTGACAAAACTCGAACGCCTTCACTTTGACTCGAAGGAAGCACAACAGGCAGCGACCATGCGAAAAATGCTCGTGGCAATGGCTCGCGACCTTCGGGTGTTGATCATCAAGTTGGCAGACCGATTGCACAACATGCGCACCCTTGCGTCGCTCCCAATTGACAAGCAGCGGCAAGTTGCTCAAGAGACACTCGATATTTACGCGCCGTTGGCTCACCGACTCGGTATGCAAGACCTCAAGCAACAGTTGGAGGATCTCTCGTTTGCTGCGTTGTATCCCAAGCGCTATGCGGAACTAGATCATCTCGTGTCGATTCGCGCCCCTGAACGCGACGTCTATCTTGCGCGGGCGTTGGGTCAGGTTGGTGCGTGGCTAAAAGAAATAAAAATCGATGCAGAGTTGACGGCTCGGGGTAAACACCTGTGGAGCCTGTACGAAAAAATGGTCCAAAAGGGCAGAGATTTCAATGAAATTTTTGACCTTATGGCAGTACGGATCGTTGTCAATTCAGTTAACGATTGCTATGCCGCCTTGGGTTGTATTCACGGACATTGGAAACCGGTTGTGGGCCGATTCAAGGACTACATCGCGATGCCAAAGTTCAACTTGTATCAGTCGTTGCACACAACAGTTATTGGGCCGGACGGCAAAT
The DNA here is from genome assembly GCA_039932495.1 of Ilumatobacteraceae bacterium. Taxonomy (GTDB): domain Bacteria; phylum Actinomycetota; class Acidimicrobiia; order Acidimicrobiales; family Ilumatobacteraceae; genus UBA3006. The sequence goes on along the minus strand of JBDTPW010000110.1, from coordinate 22,804 downwards.
CGATCGAGGTGCAGATTCGCTCCCGCGATATGCACCAGCGAGCAGAGTGGGGCGTCGCTGCGCATTGGTCATATAAGGACGGATCTCCTAGCCAGGACATCGACTGGCTGAATCGGATCATCGATTGGCAAGGCGAAGTTTCCGATCCTCGTCAATTCCTGGAAAGCCTGAAAACGGATCTTGATCAGGAAGAATTATTTGTCTTTACTCCAAAGGGAAAGGTCATTGCATTACCGATGAATTCGACGGCTGTCGATTTTGCCTACGCCGTCCACACAGAGGTTGGTCACCACTGTATTGGTGCGCGGGTTAATGGTCGCCTCGTTCCGCTCGAGCATTTGTTGAGTGCAGGCGATACTTGCGAAATACTCACCTCCAAGGCCGAAAACGCCGAGCCGTCCGAGCGATGGCTCGAGTTTGTCGCATCGCCAAAGGCAAAAAGCAAAATCAAGCAATGGTTCTCTCGCGAGCGACACGAAGACTTGGTTGAGAGCGGCCGCGACGATTTGATCGAACAATTACGCAGGGAAGGTCTTCCCGTGCAAAAGGTACTCGGCTCTGAGGCATTCGCCAATGAGATTGCGAAGATGAACTATGCGGAACCGGAAGTGCTGTTCTTGGCAATTGCCGAAGGACATGTTGACGCAGTGACGATGGCCGGTCAATTGGCGAAAACGATGCGGGATGGAACAAACGACGAACAGCTTTCCGTTGGCTCCCGACTCGAGCAAAAGGGCCTCACCGAAAATCACAACGTGGGAATCCATGTCGAAGGAATGGAAGACATCATTGTTCGATTGTCAAAATGCTGCACGCCCGTACCGGGTGATGAGATCGTCGGCTTCTTGACAAAAGAACGCGGTGTGAGCATTCATCGGTCGGACTGTCCAAACGCGGCGACCGCGGTTGCCCAAAAGGCGGCTCGAATCGTCGACGTGGAATGGTCTGGGAGTCTGCAAGGTGCGATGTATGTGGTGGCCGTCGAGATCGTTGCTTTGGATCGTGCCCGCCTGCTACGTGATGTTGCCAACGCGCTATCCGAGGAACATGTCAACATCGTCGCCTGCACCACTCACACCGGTGCGGACCGCGTGGCCAAGATGCGCTTTGAGTTCGAGTTCGCTGATCCGTCTCACTTGCCATCGGTGTTGCGAACAATCAAACGTATTGACTCTGTGTACGACGCGTATCGAGTGATGTCGGCCGACACCAAAAATGAACCCTCGGTCGGTGCGCATCCAGCGTCTAACCTCTTCGCGTGACCGAATTCAGCACCAGTCCCGGAACTCGCGACATTTTGGCGCCCGAAGCGGCGCGCTGGCGGGAATTCCAGTCTGTATTTGCCGACGTCGTAGGGCTCGCCGGGTACGACTACATGATCCCGCCAATGTTCGAAGACCTTGGGGTGTTTCTACGGCTTGGTGAATCGACAGAAGTCGTGACAAAGGAAATGTACGACTTCGAGGACAAGGGCGGTAGGCGTGTCGCATTGCGGCCGGAGCAAACTGCCAGCGTCTGTAGGGCATTTGTCGAACATCGCCCCACCACGCCATGGAAGGTGTGGTACGCCGGCCCTAACTTTCGCTATGAGAAACCACAGCAGGGCAGATATCGCCAGTTTGACCAGGTCGGCATCGAGGTCCTTGGTGTCGAGGATCCATATTTGGATGCCGAGGTCATTGCTTTGGCAATGGAGTTTTACAAACGACTTGGACTGCAAAAGGTTGAACTGAACATCAACAGTCTCGGCGATATTGGCGATCGTGAAAAGTATGCCGTCGCTCTGAGCGCGTATTTTCAACAACATGCCGACTCGTTATCGTCCGAATCGCAGTCAACATTGGCCAAGAACCCGTTACGCGTCCTTGACTCGAAGCGCACCCAAGACCAAGACGTCATTGCCTCGGCGCCGCGAATTAGCAACTTCCTTTCCACCGAGGCAGGCGAACATTTTCAGGCAGTGTTGAACGCCCTACAACTTCACAAGGTGGATTTTGCTCTCAACGATCGACTCGTGCGCGGTCTCGACTATTACCGGCGAACCACCTTTGAGTTCAACAGCACGGCGTTGCAATCTGCACATACCGCACTAGGCGGAGGCGGTCGGTATAACGGACTGGTCGAGGCACTCGGCGGCCCGGCGACCGCTGGAATCGGTTTTGCACTTGGACTGGATCGAACCCTGTTGGCCTGCGACGCCGAAAGTGTGTTTCCCGCGCCATCGGTAGCAGTCAAAGTGTTTGTCGTTGACACGACCGGTGGCGAACAGGCGGCGCGTCTCAGTAGCGAACTTCGAACAGCAGGTATCAGTGTTGATCGCGCATTTGATGACCGCAGCATGAAGGCCCAGATGAAGGCAGCCGATCGCAGCGGAAGTGCGATCGCGGTCATCATCGGTAGTGAGGAAGTTGCTGCCGACACCGTCATCTTGCGTTTGATGACCGGCGGCGAACAGAGTGTGGTTCCGCGGAGCGCAGTTCTTGACGAAATTCGTCGAGAACTGAAATCGTGAAGACTTCATTGCGCACCCATTTGTGCGGGGTCCTGCGCACCGAGAACATTGGTAACAAGGTCACGCTTTGTGGGTGGGTTGCCCGGCGTCGCGAGCATGGCGAACACCTTGCGTTTCTCGATCTCCGCGACTTCAGTGGAATCATGCAGTGCGTAGTCGACAACGCGATCGATGTACGAAGCGAATGGGTTGTCCAGATCTCGGGCCGTGTGCAGGCACGTCCCGAGGGGACGATCAACGCCAATATTCCGACGGGAGAAGTCGAGCTCGTTGATTGTGAAATTACTGTTCTGAACGCGGCCGAACCCCCACCGTTCCCAATTGATCAACGCGCCGACGAGGTCGATGAAAGCATTCGTCTGAAGTATCGATACTTGGATATCCGGCGCGAACGGCTGCAAAAGAATTTACGTATCCGGGCAAGAGTCAACTCTGCGATCCGCACTGCGATGGAAGCGCAAGGATTCATCGAGGTGGAAACGCCGATGTTGATGCCAAGCACTCCGGAAGGAGCGAGAGAGTTTCTTGTTCCGTCGCGCAAGGAACCCGGATCGTTTTATGCGTTGCCCCAGTCGCCGCAATTGTGGAAGCAGTTGCTGATGGTCGCAGGAATCGATCGTTACTATCAGATCGCCCGCTGTCTTCGTGATGAAGATTTGCGCTCGGATCGGCAATACGAATTCATGCAACTAGATGCGGAGATGAGTTTCGTTACCCAAGACGACGTGCTGGAAGCAATTTCCGCCACGGTTCTCGCCGCCGCGGAAGCCATCATTGGTGGCAAGCCTCCGCAGATCGAATACATCACATGGCACGATTCGATGAATCGATTTGGGGTAGACAAACCAGACCTGCGCTTCGGACTTGAGCTAATTGAATTGACCTCAGTGTTCGCGGCGACGGAGTTCAAGGCATTCTCCTCCGCCCAGTCGATCAAGGGAATTTGCGTGGAAGCAGCAAAATTTCCAGAATCTGCAAGTTCGGGCCGCAATAAATTGGACGCCCTTACGCAACGCGCAAAGGATCTCGGGGCAAAGGGTCTTGTTTGGATCAAGATCGCCGCGGATGGAACTCTCGAGTCCCCAGTAGCGAAGTTTTTATCGCCTACCGAACAAACTGCTTTGGTCGAAGCAATGAGTGCCAAGCCTGGCGATCTCCTGCTGCTGGTCGCCGACGCGTGGACGACCACATGTGAGGTTCTCGGTCAACTGCGCAACGACATCGGCCGACCACCCGTACACGAGGGGCCGTACCGATACGTGTGGGTCACAGACTTTCCGTTGTTCATCGGCGTAAGCCCGACAACCGGGAAGCCATTGCCGGGTCATCACCCGTTTTGTTCGCCTCACCCAAGTGACATCGACCGTCTTGAATCTGATCCAATGAGCGTTCGTGCACTTGCCTACGACTTGGTGCTCAACGGCTGGGAATTGGGTTCTGGTTCAATTCGTATTCACGACCCCGAAACTCAGCAACGGGTGTTTCGCCAACTTGGAATCTCCGATGATGAGGCCAGCCGCAGATTCGGATTCTTCCTCACGCCATTCAAATTTGGAGCGCCACCGCATGGCGGATTCGCCTTTGGCACAGACAGGCTCGTCGCAATCCTCGCAGGGGAGAGCAACATTCGTGAGGTGATCGCATTCCCCAAGACTCAGTCGGGCGCAGATCCAATGACAAACGCTCCAACTCCTGTTGATTCGTCGCAACTGAGCGAACTGGGAATTCGATTGTTGCCACCGCCAACCAAGAGTTAACTCTTTACATGGCAGATGATCTATTTAGTTCGGCGGTTCGGGAACGGTTGCGTTCGCAGGCTCCGCTGGCCGCCAGGCTGCGACCACAATCTCTCGATGAAGTCGTCGGTCAGCCGCACCTAGTTTCGAAGGGCGCACCGCTGCGCGTATTGATAGAGGCCGATCGGCTGTCGTCGGTCATTTTTTGGGGACCGGCCGGGACGGGCAAGACAACATTGGCCGAAGTGGTGGCGCTCACCACTAAGTCTGCATTCGAGCGATTGAGCGCGGTGAATGCCGGAGTCAAAGACATTCGTGAGATCGTCAATCGGGCGAGCGAGCGTCTTGGTCAACACGGACAACCGACGATCGTCTTCATTGACGAGATTCACCGATTCTCAACCGCGCAGCAAGACGCGTTACTCCCGCCGGTCGAAAACGGACTGATTACTTTGATCGGGGCCACCACGGAGAACCCATTTTTCAGCGTCAACTCACCGTTGCGTAGTCGCTCGACGCTGTTTCGGCTCGAACCACTCGATGCCGAAGCGATTGGCCAGCTCATCAAGAGGGGAATCGAAGCCGAAAATGTAAAAGCGGAACCGGCCGCGGTCGAACTATTAGTCATGCGATCCGCCGGGGATGGGCGACAGTCGCTGACCGCATTGGAAGTTGCATGCGCGCTGGCCAGACCGGGCGTCGTCACTGTTGAGCACGTCGAATCCGCACTACAAGTCAGCGCGCTCAGCTATGGCCGAGATGATCATTATGACGTGGTGTCTGCGTTTATCAAAAGCATCCGGGGCGGTAGTCCCGATGCCGGCTTGTTTTGGTTGGCGCGAATGTTGGAGGCGGGCGACGACCCACGCTTCATTGCACGTCGGCTAGTGATCTTGGCAAGCGAAGATGTGGGCCTCGCAGATCCGCAGGCATTGGTTGTTGCGGTGGCAGCGGCTACCGCGGTTGAGCAGGTCGGACTTCCAGAGGCGCAATTGAATCTGGCCCAAGCCGTCGTGTACCTGGCTGCGGCACCCAAAAGTAATTCGGTTGCACTCGGTATTTGGGGCGCCCGAGAGGACATCAAGCGTGGCGTCGCCACTGAGGTCCCAGCCCAGTTTCGAGATGCGCACTATCGGGGGGCCGAAACCCTTGGGCACGGGACGGAATACCAATATCCGCACAACGACCCGCGCGGTTGGGTGGAAGAGGATTATTTACCAAATCAGGAGGGTGCACCTGTGATTCGCCAGGATTCCTACTATCGTCCATCTCCTCATGGTTGGGAAACAGAGGTTGCCCGACGGCTGTCGGAACACAACCCTGCAGAACACAACCTTTCCGAAAACAATAAGGAGTAGAAAATGAGCAAACGACTATTTTGGTTTGTGCTCGGGATTTTCGGTGGCATTTACGGGTCGCGGTATGTCAAAAGCAAAGCGAAAAGCGCCGCCAACCAATTGTCGCCTTCGCAAGTCGCAAGCGATATTTACGACGGGGCAGTCTGGTTGTTTAATCAGGCTTCCGAGATAGTGCAAAATTTGCGGACCGACGACACGACAGTGCAACGATCAAATGAAGGGCAGGTCTATATCAGCCACGAGTAGGCTGATATGAAATGTCACCTCAAATTCGCTCGGCAAACGAACTGCGTGTCGCGTTCACCGAGTTTTTTGCCTCCAAGGCCCACACAAGGGTGCCCAGTGCAAGCCTGATTCCACACGATCAGACGTTGCTGTTCACAAATGCCGGAATGGTTCCGTTTAAGCCGTACTTTGTAGGCGATGAGGTGCCCCCTTATCGGCGGGCGGTCAGCGTTCAAAAGTGCGCTCGGGCGGGTGGAAAGCACAACGATCTAGACGATGTCGGCCGGACGAAGCGGCATCTCGTGTTTTTCGAGATGATGGGCAATTTCTCGTTCGGCGATTACTTCAAAACCGATGCCATTCCATGGTCGTGGGAACTGGTCACCGAAGTGTTCGGATTTGATGGCGACCAACTTTGGGTCACGGTCCACGAAAGCGACGACGAGGCCGAACAAATTTGGCACGAGCAAGTTGGCGTGCCAATGAACCGCATTCAGCGCCTCGGCGACGCCGACAACTTTTGGCAGATGGGCGAAACAGGTCCATGCGGGCCGTGCTCAGAGATCCATATTGATCGTGGGCAGAGTTTTGGGCCAGAGGGGGGACCGCTCGTTGATCGGGCGGGTGACCGCTTTTTGGAATTCTGGAACCTGGTGTTCATGCAATACAACCAGTCTTCGGACGGAAGTCGAACTTTGTTGCCCAAGCCATCCATCGATACTGGTGCGGGGCTCGAGCGAATTCTTGCCTTAATCCAGAAGAAGGATTCTGTGTGGGAGACCGATGTTCTGTTCCCGCTCGTCGAAGTTGCTCAATCCCTAAGTTCAAAGAAGTACATCGTCGGCGATTACGAAGACAAAAGCAGTTTCAGTTTGCGGGTGCTTGCCGAACATGCACGCTCAGCAGTCATGCTTGTCAACGACGGTGTCTTTCCGTCCAACGAGCATCGCGGTTACGTTTTGCGCCGCATCATCCGTCGCGCCATTCGCCATGCCTATTTGCTCGGATGCGAACAGTTGGTCATGCCGAGACTCGTAGAAACCGCCATCCAAATCATGATGGGTGCGTATCCAGATCTGAACAAGAATCGCGAATTCATTCTTGGAGTACTCACTAAGGAAGAGGAACGATTTCGACAGACACTCAAAACCGGAGTAGCAATTCTCGAAGATGAACTGCAAAGCGGCAAGGCTCTATCAGGAAAGTCCGTATTCTTGCTTCACGACACGTATGGCTTTCCCCTTGAACTCACTCAGGAAATTGCCAGCGAGCGCAAAGTAGAAGTCGATGTTGATGGTTTTGAACACGAGATGGAGGCCCAACGTAAACGGGCGAAGGCCGGTCGAAAAGGACTCGAGGCAAACGAATCGCTAACGGAGTCGTATCGCGAAATTATGGAACAATTCGGCACAACACAGTTCGTCGGTTACACGGACGATGAGAGTGATTCCCGAGTCCTTGCGGTGTTTGACCTCTTGGATAACACCTCGGAGATCTTCCTTGATATCACACCGTTCTATGCAGAAAGCGGTGGGCAAGTGGGCGACAGGGGCACAATCAGCACGGAAACGGGAAGTGCAACTGTCCTGGGCACAAATTTTGCGCTTCCCGGGTTACGGTGCCATACAGTTCGGATCACAGCCGGCTCGATCTCACCTGGGCAAATGGCAAAAGCGCAGATCGATGTTGAGGCGCGGGACGCCACGCGGCGAAATCACACGGCCACACACCTACTGCATTGGGCACTACGCACCGTTCTTGGCGAGCATGTCAAGCAGGCTGGTTCACTCGTCGCACCCGATCGCCTACGTTTCGACTTCAGCCATTACGCCGCGGTGAGCGACGACGAAATCAAACAGATCGAACGCATTGTCAACAACGAGATAGTCAATAATGCATCGGTTCGATCGTACGAAACGACAAAGGAAGAGGCATCGAATCTTGGCGCGATCGCATTCTTTGGCGACAAGTATGGAGACTTCGTCCGAGTCTTGGAAGCCGGACGGTCAATCGAACTGTGCGGCGGCACCCATGTTCGGTCGACGGGAGAAATCGGCTTCGTCAAGATTGTCGGTGAGTCATCGATCGGTTCAAATTTAAGACGCATTGAGGCAGTGACAGGGAACAACGCCGTGCTTTACATTCAAAAGATGGCTGAAAACCTAATTGCATCCGCTGCACTCTTGAGCGCCCAGCCGCTCGACATTGTTGTCGCGGTGCAGAGAGAATTGGAAGGGAAAAAGTTGTTAGAGGCGGAAATCAAAACGTTGCGATCCGCTGTCACGCGTTCGAAATCGTCCGGCCTTATTGCTGACGCAGTAAACGGAGCTGTAGTCGAATTGGTAAGCGACGTGAGCGCGTCTGATTTGCGCGAATTAGCAATCGACATTCGTTCGAATCCGAAAATAAAGGTCGTCGTGCTCGGCGCCGTCACCGAATCTGGCGGTGCAGCATTGGTCGCCGCGGTAAAGGTTGACTTCGGCAAAAACGCTGGCGACCTGATCAAAGACTCCGCACGAGCCATTGGCGGTGGAGGCGGGGGCAAGGGAGATATTGCCACAGCGGGTGGCAACAATCCGGACGGATTGGACGAAGCGCTGCAACTGGCGCGCAAGGCCATCGACAAAGTTCTCAAGCATTGACATGCGCGCCCTGGGGATTGATCTCGGGTCAAAACGAATCGGTGTGGCAACAAGTGATCGAAGCGGAACGATTGCTACTCCGTTAATTGTGTTGGAGCGAGCCAAAAGCAAACTCGTCGACTACAAGGCGATCGATGCAATAGTGGTCGAAGAGGAGGCCCAGTGTGTTGTGATCGGATTGCCCCTCAATATGACTGGAACAGTTGGCCCCGCGGCTCAAGGCGCCATCGACGAAGCGAAGGAAATGGCTAGCGTTATATCAGTACCCGTGTACACCTATGACGAGAGGCTCACGACCGTCACCGCGGACAACATTTTGATGGCACAGAAAATGAGGGCTCAGGCGCGCCGAAGGGTAGTCGACAAGATTGCCGCTGCCGTGATGTTGCAGTCCTGGCTTGATCATCGCCGAAATCAATCGAAGGATCTATGCGATGAATGATCCGCTCCTGGGTCAGCGCAGCGAGGGCCCGCCCGAGCAACCTTGGTCTGACGATCCGTGGGATGTCCCGCCTCGCCGGGTCTATGAAGCCGATGACGATCAGGGAATTGCATTCGAGCGTCCAAAGCGCGAGTTCAGACATGTATCTCGCTACATACTTATTGCGCTTGGAATTGTAACGGCACTTCTTCTCGTGCTCGGCGCGATCGGTTTGTGGTATTTGCATCAGGTCAACCCATCCGGTGGACCGGGCATTGCAGTCAATTTCACCGTCAACGAAGGCGACACGGTCGATTCGGTGAGCAGTCGACTTGAGGATCAGGATTTCATCACCAATGCAAGTGTTTTTCGCTGGTACGTGGCACGCAAAGGTGGGCTCGAACTCGTTCCTGGGTACTACCTGATCAAGCCGCGCGACCACATGGGCAATATCCGCAAAGTGTTGGCCACGCCGCCTGCGCAAACGTTTGTCAATGTCACATTCCCCGAAGGTTTCACCCTTGCCCAGATGGGCGAGCGGCTCGCATCGTTATCGCCGCATCTCAACGCCGATCGCTTTGTTCAAATTGCCCACGCAGGAGAAGTTCGGTCGATATTCCAACCAGAGGACGAACCTTCTCTAGAGGGAATGCTGTTTCCTGATACGTACCAAGTCTCTGGCGAAGAGTCCGAAACACAGGTCATCAAGACAATGGTTTCGCTCATGGAGCGTGTAGGACGACAAGAGGGATTGGCCGATGCACAGGCCAACGTCGGTGTATCGGAATACCGGGCGTTGATCATTGCTTCGATTATTGAGCGAGAGGCAAAGTTGGATGTCGATCGGGCCAAAATTGCCAGAGTGATTTACAACCGGATAGCGGCCGGCATGCTGCTCCAAGTTGACGCGACGTTGTATTACAACGCACCGGCGGACGCTTTGTTTAGCGATCTCAAGGTGCTCGACACGCCGTACAACACGTACCTGCATAAGGGACTACCTCCAACACCAATTGCAAATCCCGGCCGCGCGTCGATCAAGGCCGCACTCAATCCGGCGCCAAACCCGCTGGCCTCCGACCCGATTTGTAAAAATGTTCCAAAGCCATGTCGATACCTGTATTACGTGTTGTCCGACGCCAACGGCGGCCACGCCTTTGCCGCAACGCTTGAACAGCACGAACAAAACGTGGCAAAGGCACGCGAAGCCGGACTGCTTCCGTGAGAGTTGCTGCGGTCATCGGTTCGCCGATTGAGCAGAGTCTCTCGCCGACAATTCACAATGCCGCATTCAGAACCCACGGTGACGATTGGATATTTGTCGCATTTCATGTCGCAGCCGGTCACGCGAGTCAAGCCTTGGAATCGATGCGCACACTCGAAATTGGCGGTTTAGCAGTGACGATGCCTCTTAAGACTGAAGTGTGCGATGCACTAGACGTCTTGGAAGATTCAGCCAAACTTGCCCATTCGGTAAACACGGTCATTCTCCAGGCGGATGGTTCACTTCTTGGTGCGAACACCGACGGCGAGGGATGTTGCAACGCGCTCGAGTCTGTCGGTGCGGTTCTGGCATCTGCAAAAGTCGCGGTTATAGGAGCAGGTGGGACGGCAAGGGCAATCATTGGTGCGCTCTCCCTTCGTGGAATTGCTGAAGTCACTGTGATCAATCGGACTGAACGCAATGCTCAACAAGCGATCGAGGTTTCGCCATTGGCGCTCATCGGCGACGAATCCGACATTGCCAAGGCCAACATCGTGATCAATGCGACCCCACTCGGCATGGTTGGGACAGATCCGACGGAGTTGCCATGCGACGTGAAGTTTCTCAGTCGCGGACAATTTGTCCTTGACGCTGTGTATCGTCCGCTCGACACACCTTGGTTGCGGGGCGCTCGGCAAATTGGCGCGACGACCGTCGATGGCATTGACATGCTCGTGCATCAAGGTGCCTTGCAGCAATTTCGTTGGCTCGGTCGACTTCCAAGCGTGGAGATCATGCGAACCGCGGCGCTCGAGCAGATCAACTCTCGAAGCGCGGAACATGCACCGATAGCCTAAAAACCATGTTGCGGTATCTCACGGCGGGCGAGAGCCATGGACAATCACTTGTCGTCATTGTTGAGGGCCTTCCCGCAGGGCTCAATGTCACGGCCCAAGACATTCAAAGCGAACTGGCTCGTCGGAGACTTGGCTACGGGCGCGGACCACGTCAACAATTCGAAGTCGATGACCTCGAATTACTCGGCGGCATTCGTCACGGACGCACCCTCGGGTCACCGGTTGCAATCGAAATCAAGAACACGGAGTGGTTTCGCAGCGATGTGTGGCACGAGGAGATGTCTCCGGCACCAGGTGTGACGAAGAAACCGCTCACCCAACCAAGACCCGGACATGCAGACCTCACCGGAATGCAAAAGTACGGGTTCACCGATGCACGAGATGTTTTGGAGCGGGCGAGCGCGCGTGAGACGGTGGCCCGTGTGGCAGCCGGTGCATTGGCAAAATTGTTGTTGAACACAATTTCGGTGAGTGTGCTTTCTCACGTTGTACAACTTGGTGGCGCCAAAAGCACCGGCAACACTCGACCAACACCCGATGACTTCGGGCGCGTGGATGAATCACCCGTTCGTTGTTTTGACCTCGACGCGCAGCAACGAATGATTGCCGAAATCGAGGCGGCTTCAAAAGATGGGGACAGTCTCGGTGGAATCATCGAGGTGCTCGGATACGGAATTCCCATCGGGTTGGGAAGCTATGTCCACTGGGATCGCAAACTCGATGCTTTGTTGGCGCAAGCAATCATGAGCATCCAAGCCGTCAAGGGTGTCGAAATCGGGGATGGTTTTGAAGTTGCCGCGCGTCGAGGTAGCGAGGCCCACGATGCCATCGAATGGAACGAGCGAGACAAGAGTTACCGTCGCCAGACAACATTTGCCGGGGGTACCGAAGGCGGCATGTCTACCGGCGAACTACTGGTCGTCAGGGCGGCGATGAAGCCGTTGTCGACTCTTAATCGACCGGTCCTCAAGACCGTAGATACTCAAACCAAAGAAGAGACCGTGAGTTTCAAGGAACGAACAGATGTCACGGCGGTTCCGGCGATGGGTGTCATCGCAGAGACTATGGTGGCGCTCGTTTTGGCCAACGAGGCCCAGAGAAAATTCGGCGGAGACTCTGTAACCGAATTTGTTCGCAATGCACGTTCATTTGAAGAATCACTCAAGTAAACAGTGTTTCGTACCGATCATGCTGACGCGATCAATTGTTCTGATCGGGCTTACTGGATCGGGAAAGACAACTGTTGGCAGACGTTTGGCCAAGCAACTTAATTGTTCGTTTGTCGACTCTGATGATGTGGTGCTGCAGATCGCTGGCAGATCTGTACGCGACATCTTCGAGCAGGATGGCGAAGAGGCGTTTCGCGATCTCGAATCTCAAGCGCTGCAAGTGATTTTCGCCGACCACACTCCAAAGGTGGTTGCTGCCGCTGGAGGCTCAGTGTTGGCTGAATCCAATCGACAAGTCATTGCGAATTCAGATTCAACCGTGGTCTGGCTCGATGTCGAAACGTCAAATCTTCTGCGCCGCGTAACGGTGGGTAGCCATCGACCCCTTCTCGATGGCGACGCCTCGGCGGCATTGACTGCGATGAGTACGGAGCGACGAAGTTTGTACGCGCAACTTGCGGATCTTCAGGTAGATGCCAACGCACACGACATAAGCAGAGTTGTCAAAACGGTTCTTGAGCATGTTGCTGAAAGTGACCACAAGTGAGCTCGATCAAAGTCAATGTTGATCTAGGCGATCGTTCGTATCCGGTCGTCGTTGGCCACGGCGTGCGCACCCAATTGTCCGACCTCATTCCCAAGACGGCCCGTCACGCCGTAGTCGTGACCCAACGCAACATCGACTTTCGGGTCGATGTCGGCATTCCTACAGTCACCGTGTTCATCGGTGATGGCGAGCAATTCAAAACACTAAACGTCGTCGAGGAGGTATCTCGCAATTTTGCCGAGGCACAACTCACTCGCCACGACGTCGTGATCGGGGTCGGGGGAGGGATGGTCACCGACGTGGCCGGATTTGCTGCATCGACGTGGCACCGAGGAACTCCAGTTGTGCACGTACCAACCTCGCTCGTGGGGATGATCGATGCGGCAATCGGAGGAAAAACCGGTGTCAACTTGCCACAGGGAAAAAATTTGGTCGGCGCATTTTGGCAACCGGTTGGGGTACTTTGCGACCTCGATGCGTTGTCGACCTTGCCGAAACGCGAGTTTCGTGGAGGTCTCGGCGAGTTGGCAAAGTATCAACTTCTTGTCGGTGAAGATCTCTCGTCACTTCCACAGACCGAACAAATTGCCAGGTGCGTTGAGATCAAAGCCAAAATTGTCTCCGCAGATGAACGAGACAACGGTGCCCGAGCCGTTCTCAATTACGGGCACACGTTGGCCCATGCGATCGAGATTGCCACCGACTTCAAGGTGTCGCATGGCGAGGCCGTCGCAATTGGAATGATTTTTGCCGCTCATCTTGCCGCTGTGCTGGGGAGAATCGATGACCAACGCGTCCGTACGCATTACGAACTCATCGGCAAAAACCACGGTCTCGATGTAACCCTGCCTCGAGGAAGCTCGGCTGAAGAACTCCTGGAACTCATGTATCTGGATAAGAAGTTTGTCAGCGGCTTAACCTTCGTGCTAGATGGTCCAAACGGAATCGAATCCGTTACCAATATCAACCCGACCCACGTAATCGAAGCATTTCGACGCATGGAAGTACCCTTAAAACCATGACTCGTTCATCGTCAGCCATCGTGCTGTTGCTCAACGGCCCAAATCTCAACTTGCTTGGATCGCGTCAACCCGAAATATACGGCACAGCAAAATTGACTGATCATGTGGCCAATTTGGAAGGAGAGGCAAACAAGCATGGCTTTGTTGTCGAGTCCTATCAAAGCAATAGCGCCTCTGAACTCATCGACCATATACATGGCGCGCGAGGCCGGTGCGCGGCGATCATCATCAACCCGGGAGCGTTTACGCACTACGCGTGGAGCCTGAGCGACGCCTTGTCAACGTTTGACGGGCCAGTCGTCGAAGTTCACCTCTCCAACCCATCGGCGCGCGAGTCGTGGCGACATGTCAGCGTGATTGCACCGGTTGCTATCGGAACGATCGCTGGCTTCGGTGGTCACGGATATGTGCTGGCAATGCAAGCGATTGCTAAGCAACTAGCCGATGTCTAATTTGGCTGATGCCTAAGTTACCGACACTCCGAGCAAGCGGACGGGCCGACACGCTGTTCCAGCTGGCCAATCAACATGCAACCGTCGAAGGGATGTTGGTGCTCTCCCTCGACAACATTCGTTGGCTGACCGGTTTCACGGGGTCGGCAGGCACATTGGTAGTTGGACCGCAAGAAATGGTGTTCGTGACAGACGGTCGATATGTCGAACAGGCCAAAGCCCAGGCCAAATTGTCCTCAGTCGAAGTCGATGTAATTGAGGCCCGCAGTTCGACAGATCAAGTTGAGGCGCTTACCAAGATCCTGGTCGGTCGATCGAGTTGCAGTTTTGATCCGGCGGAATTGTCTGTGGAGAACTATGAGATATACCAACAGGCGTTGACAATCAAATTGGTTGCACAGACGGGACTGGTCAAGCAGTTGCGTCGGATCAAAACAGAAGCAGAGATCGCCCGCATCGAAGCCGCCTGTTTAGCGGCGGACAAGGCATTAGCCGATGTCGAATCGATGCTCACCGACGGCGTAACCGAACGAAATGTTCGCGACGAACTCGAATACCTGATGAGGCGCCATGGGGCCGATGGTCCAAGTTATGAAACGATCGTCGCCACAGGGCTCAATGGGGTCAAGCCTCATCATCGACCAACCATTGAACAAATCGCCAACGGCCATTCAGTTGTCATCGATGTCGGCGCGTTGGTCGATGGGTATCACTCGGATATGACACGCACATATCTCATCGGCAATGTGAATTCGGAATTGGCCGAAATCCATCAAATCGTGTGCGAGGCACAACTTCTTGGACTTGCCAAGGTTGCCCCAGGAGTCTTGTGCTCGGATGTCGATTTCGTGTGTAGGCAATTCATAACTGAACATGGTTACGGCGAAGAATTTGTTCACGGAACAGGACACGGAGTGGGGCTTCAGATTCACGAACTTCCATGGATACGCAAGGACTTTCACGAAAAGTTGCAAGTAGGCGAAGTGGTGACTGTCGAACCTGGCGTCTATCGTGGAGGTCTCGGTGGAGTCAGAATCGAAGATTTGGTTCTCGTTACACCCACCGGAAATCGCGTTCTTACCCTCAGTCAGAAAGATAACTTGTGCCCGCCATCACGACGAATGACCTGAAAAATGGAATCACGCTAAGCATCGAAAACACGCTGTACACCGTCGTCGAATTTCAACATGTGAAACCAGGCAAGGGTGGCGCATTCGTACGCACGAGGCTGCGAAATTTAAAAACCGGAAACATGCTTGACAGAACGTTCAATGCCGGGGTTCGGGTCGAGCAGGCAATTTTGCAAAAAAGTGACATGCAATTTCTCTACCGCGACGGCGAAGACTACGTATTTATGGACAATCAAACCTACGACCAGGTCAACATTCACCCTGTCGCCTTGGGTGATGCCGCCGACTACTTGGTGGAAAACGCGGTGGCAATTATCGCCACGCATGACGATGAAATCGTCAGCGTAGAAATTCCTGCCTCGGTAGAACTTGAAATAGCCAATACGGAACCGGGGCTTCAGGGCGATCGTGTGTCGGGAGCGCGCAAGCCGGCCACGCTGCAAACGGGCAAAACTATTCAGGTGCCGCTGTTCATCAACGTGGGCGACAAAGTAAAAGTCGATACGCGCTCGGGTGAATACATCACGCGCGTCTGACGATGGCGACACGCAGACGAAGTTCAGCGGCGAGCGAGGATATTCGCTCGAACGCACGCGAGCGTGCCCTGCACCTGCTGTATGAAGCAGAGGTTAAGGGAGTGCCTGCCGCAGAGATTCTTGAAGCTCAAATTTTGGACGTGGACGACGCAACTTCTCTCATCATTAAGGGACTCGGAAGTCATGCCAAAGCGGTCGATGAACTGATTTCGGAATTCGCCACCGGATGGACTCTGGTTCGCATGGCATCACTCGATCGAAACATTCTCCGAATTGGAACATTTGAATTGAAGGAACGGCCAGAAGTTCCTACCGCAGTAATAATCAACGAGGCGGTGAACATGGCGAAGACCTTTTCAACCGATGAGTCCGGTAAATTCGTCAACGGGGTTTTGTCGGCAATTGCCACGGTCGTTCGGCCTGACGAAAAATAGTCACATGATTCGGCGCGTGTCGCCTTGGACTGTGTTGGCGTATTCGATGATGGCAATTTATGCCACTTACTTCACGGCATTGACTGTTCGAATTCACCACTCGCTGGGAACCTCTTCGTACGACTTTGGACTGTATGACCAGGGAATCTGGCTGCTCTCGAGAGGTCATACTCCCTTTGTGACCCTGATGGGTCGCAACCTGTTCGGGGATCATTCGTCGTTCATCCTGCTTTTTCTCGTGCCGCTGTATTGGATATTTTCGAGCACGGCGACATTGTTGGTCGTCCAATCGATCGTCATTGCCTTTGGCGGAATACCGATTTATCTGTATGCCAGTCGTCGACTCGCCAGCGAAGCGATGGGCGCGGCGATGGTCGCCGTGTACCTGCTGCATCCGGCGCTGAGTTGGACAAATTTGGAGAACTATCACCCAGACTCATTTCTGCCGCTGTTGATCGGTTTCGCGCTGTATGCGGCGTTGGAACGAAAGTGGCGACTGTTCGCCGTAGCGGTGATTCTGGCCATGCTCGTCAAAGAAGACGTCGCCTTGATGATGTTGCCAATCGGAGTGTGGGTGGCAATTCATCGCGACATCAAGCGGGGATTAGTTGTTGCCCTCGGGTCTGTGGTGACGATGTGCATTCTCATGTTTGTGGTGATGAAGCACTTCACGGGGGTGACATTTCGCAATTCGTGGCGGATTCCATTCGGTGGAATTGGAGGACTGCTACGAACCACCGTGCGCCGACCGTGGAAACTAGTTAGTTACTTGGCCAGCGACGGCCGACCGTTTTACGTCTGGCAGATGCTCGCCCCGGTCGGTTTTGTGTTCATTGTGGCACCGCAAATTGTGCTTACAGCAACGCTCGCGCTCGGGGTCAACGTGTTGAGCACGTTTTGGTATCAGTACCACATTGAGTATCACTATTCGATCATTGCTGTTCCGGCAATTGTCATCGGAACGACATTTGCCATCTCCAAAGTTCCGAAACAAGCGCGCGCCACGCTGGTGGCTCTGGTTTTGGCGTCCTCGGTTATCACCGCCTACCTGTGGGCTCCATTGCCAGGTGGTCGAACCGAGATCACGCAGTGGCATACCGATCATCCGTCCGTCGCCGCGGCACACGAATTGTTTGCCCTCATACCGCCGACGGCGGTCATCTCCGCCTACCACCCATTGACAGCCCAACTCGCACGACGAAAAGAAATTTATGCCTTCCCCAATCCGTTCGTCCGATCCCTCTACGGTCCCGATGTGTTTGCCGCGGGCGACCGATTGCCCCAGGCCGATTCAGTTGAATACGTGATGTTGCCGACCACATTGCTGGGGGAGTCCGGCCTCGTGTGGGAGGCCGAGCGAGTTCGCTTTACCGAAGTCAAGTCGAATGCCTGGTGGGTCCTCTACCGCAGAGTCGGGTAAGTGATACCGTGACAGACGGCTGATACCAGCCGGTTCATCGTTAATTGAGCCCAGTGAGGTTCAAACGAAGGGAATGAATGTGAGTAGTGCGACAGTCGAAGTCATGTCTGCGTCCGACGTGAAGCGCGCCATTACTCGTATCGCTCATGAGATTGTCGAACGAAATCATGGCGTCGACAATCTGGTCATTGTCGGTTTGCAGCGCGGCGGAACGTGGATCGCCGAGGCAATTGGAAAAGCTATCTCAGCAATCGAGATTTCAAACCAAGTGTCGGTTGGGGCGATCGACGTAAGCATGCACCGGGACGACATTGCGTTACGACCAATTGTTGTCGGTGCAATCAGCAACATCCCAGGAGATGTTTCAGGCTCCACCGTCGTACTTGTCGACGACGTGCTGTACACCGGCCGAACGGTCCGAGCGGCGATGGAAGGCATTAACAACTACGGCCGTCCAAAGGCAATCCAACTTGCCGTTCTCGTCGATCGCGGCCACCGAGAATTGCCGATTCGTCCCGACTATGTTGGCAAGAATTTGCCGACTCAGCTGACCGACGAAGTCGATGTCTCGATAGATGGCGTTTTAGTCAAGCCGGGAAGCGCCAAGTGAAGCATCTCCGCAGCATCGAAGAACTTGGGCAAGATGGGCTCGAACGAATCTTGGAACTGACAAAACACATGGCTGAGATTAATTCTCGGCCCGTACCAAAGGTTCCGGCCCTGCGCGGGCGAACTGTGGTCAGTTTGTTCCTAGAGGACTCGACTCGCACTCGATTGAGTTTTGAAACTGCGGCCAGACGACTTTCGGCCGACACGATGACTTTTAGCGTGTCAACCTCGAGCGTGAACAAGGGTGAGAGCCTTCGGGACACCGTTGAGACGATCAGCGACATGGGTGTCGATGCGTTTGTCGTTCGTCACAAGTCTGCGGGTGTTCCGTGGCAGATCAGTGCATGGACGAATGCGTCGATTGTCAACGCAGGAGACGGGGCACATCAACATCCGACCCAAGCGCTGGTCGATTGCTACACGGTGAGGGAGGCATTCGGGCGAGATCGCTTTGATGGACTCATGCTGACGATCGTTGGAGATATCAAACATTCGCGCGTGGCGCGTAGCAACATTGCGGCATTTGCCATGCTTGGAGCCGACATCACTCTGGTGGCTCCGCCGACGCTGCTTCCACACGACATCGATCATTGGCCGGTGAAAATAAATTATCGGCTTGATGACGTTCTTGAATCTACGAACGTGCTGTACATGTTGCGTCTACAAGGTGAACGGATGTCGCAGGGGCACGTTCCCACATTGCGCGAATACGGCGAGAACTACGGGCTGACTCGTCAGCGAGTCGATCGACTGCCACCACAAGCGGTCGTCATGCACCCTGGCCCGATGAATCGGGGGGTGGAAATGCAGATTGACCCACAGGAATTGACAAACTCGCTGATCCATCATCAGGTTGCCAACGGGGTCGCCGTGCGCATGGCGGTCTTATTCGATCTATTGGCCGGCGAAAGCGAGGCTGTGTCATGACAAAATCTGCGGCCCGCACCACCGTGATCAAGGGTGGAACAATTCTTAGCGGGTCGTCGCAACGCGTTGCCGATGTCGCAATTGCCAACGGGATCATTACCGAAATTGGCGCAGGACTACATGGCGACCTCGTTCTTGATGCATCTGGTTGTGTCGTTAGTCCAGGCTTCGTCGATTTGCACACCCACCTGCGTGAACCGGGTAGAGAAGACGCCGAGACGATTGAAACTGGGAGTCGCGCCGGTGCGCTTGGTGGATACACCGCACTCGTAGCCATGCCCAACACAGATCCCGCCCAGGATTCGGTCGCGGTAATCGAGTTCGTGCGTCAGCAAGGGCGCCTCGCCGGCATGGTCGACGTTGTACCAAGTGGATGCATCACCGTCGGACGATTGGGCACTGCGCTTTCGCCCATGGCCGAACTTGCAAAAGCCGGAGTGCGGTTATTCACCGACGACGGCAACGGAGTGCAGGACCCGGTCATCATGCGCAGAGCAATGGAATACGCAAAGGGTCTTGGCGTAACCCTCGCCCAACATTGCGAAGTGACATCGCTGACCGTCGGTGCGGCGATGAACGAGTGTTGCAGTTCGTCAGACATGGGCGTGCCTGGTTGGCCGGCGATCGCCGAAGAGATGATGGTCAGTCGCGACATCGAATTGGCAAGGTTGACGGGTGCGCGGGTGCACTTCCTGCACCTTTCTACCGCTCGATCGGTTGAGCTGGTACGCAAGGCAAAACTAGATGGTCTCGCGGTGACGGCAGAGGTCACACCACACCATCTCTCGCTTACCCAAGAAATGCTTCGCGGATTTGATCCGTTGTACAAGGTCAACCCGCCCTTGCGCTCAGTTGAAGACATCAAGGCTCTGAAGATCGGATTGGCCGATGGAACAATCGATGCGATTGCCACAGATCATGCGCCACACGCTCGTCGCGACAAAGAGCTTCCCCTTGACCAGGCGCCGCCGGGAATGTTGGGGTTGGAAACTGCGCTTGGTGTCGTCCTAGCCGAATTGGATCTGGATCTGCACCAAATTGTTGCCTTGATGTCGACGAATCCGGCGGTCATCGCCGGAATTTCCGGCGAACACGGAGTAGATATTGAGTCCAATGCACCGGCCAATCTCTGTGTCTTCGACCCACAGGTGAAGTGGCAGGTCGACCCGGGTTGCTTGGCAAGCAAGAGTCTCAATACTCCCTTTGTTGGACGGCAATTGCGTGGCAAAGTACGCCATACCGTTTTTCGCGGTGATGCAGTCGTGGTAGATGGAGAAGCACAAAGATGACCGTTCGAGAAGCCGCGTTGGTTCTTCGCGACGGCAGCATCTTTGAAGGCGAAGCAATCGGAGCACAGCCACCTAGCGGAGTCTCTAGCGGTGAGGTCGTGTTCAACACCACCTTTACGGGATATCAAGAGGTCATCTCCGACCCGTCGTACGCAGGGCAAATCATTTCGTTTACGACCCCGCACATCGGCGTCTACGGCACGAACAGCCACGACAACGAATCCGGTCGGGTTTTCGCCCGCGGCGTCATCGTTCGGGAACTGGCGCGACGACGCAGCAATTGGCGCAGCGACGAAGATCTCGATCTGTTTTTGAAATCCCGCAACGTGGGCGGTATTGCCGGAATCGATACGAGAAGGCTCACACGCATTTTGCGCGAGTCTGGCTCGATGCCCGGTGCGTTTGGCACGGCAACTGAATCGGTTCTGCGCGAGGCGGCCGCAGCCGAGGCCGGCACCGACGGAATAAATCTCGTCGCCCAGGTGAGCACACAGAACGAGTATCAATTTGGTTCGGGACGATTCAATGTCGTGGCATTTGATTTTGGGATTAAGCAAACGATTCTGCGGTGCCTCGGCGAGGTGGCAACAGTGCGAGTTGTGCCGGCCACAACCTCTGCCGAACAGGTGATGAGCATGTCACCAAGCGGAGTATTCCTGTCTAACGGACCGGGTGACCCCGAAAGTGTGACGGGGGTTCCGGAAACCTTGCGCCAATTATTAGATGCGGGTGTGCCAATTTTTGGGATCTGTCTCGGTCATCAGTTGCTTTCCCTTGCCCTTTGGGGAACCACATACAAATTGCCATTCGGACATCACGGCGCCAATCATCCAGTGCGGAATGTGCGCACGGGCGCCGTCGAGATCACCAGCCAGAACCATAATTTTTGCGTCGATCCGGATTCCCTGCGAGATGTTGCCGACATCACGCACACAAATCTCAACGACAATACGAACGAAGGCATGCGCGTTCGAGATGCCCGATGCTTCAGTGTCCAGTATCACCCCGAAGCCGGGCCAGGGCCACACGACAGTCGATACCTGTTTGCCGAATTTTGCGACCTCATGGATTCCGTTTAATGCCGCGACGTCGCGATATTGAATCAATTCTGATAATCGGATCCGGACCGATAGTCATTGGTCAGGCGTGCGAGTTCGACTACTCGGGTACGCAAGCGTGTCGCGTCCTACGCGACGAGGGTTACCGGGTCATTTTGGCCAACTCCAATCCGGCGACGATCATGACCGATCCAGACTTCGCCGACCGCACATACATCGAACCGCTTACCGTCGACGTGTTGCAGGCGATCATCATTCGCGAGAAACCTGACGCGGTGTTGCCAACTCTCGGAGGACAAACCGCACTCAATCTGGCGATGGCCCTCTATGAACGCGGAGTGGTTGGTGTGCCGGGCACGCCGGAGCTCATCGGGGCCAATGCCCAAGCGATCGCCACGGCAGAGGATCGAGAAAAATTCAAACAGGCGATGATCGAAATTGGTCTCGCCGTGCCACCTAGTGGCGCTGCGCACAGTGTCGAGCAGGCCAAATCCGTACTTGAACAAATCGGACTACCGGTCATCATTCGTCCTGCTTACATTCTCGGCGGTCACGGAACAGCGATTGCGCAAACGAAGCAACAGTTCATTGAGGCGGTGACCAACGGTTTGGCGGCCAGCCCCATGCACGAGGTGTTGATCGAACGCTCGATCGTTGGTTGGAAGGAATTTGAACTAGAGGTCATGCGCGACAAGGCCGACAACTGCGTCGTGATTTGTTCAATCGAAAATGTTGACGCAATGGGCGTTCATACCGGCGATTCGATCACAGTGGCGCCTGCGCTCACACTGTCCGACGTCGAGTATCAAAGCATGCGCGACTCCGCGTTCGCCTGCATTCGCCGGGTCGGGGTGGAAACCGGCGGATCGAATGTGCAGTTTGCGGTAAACCCTCTTACGGGAGAGCAGGTCATCATCGAGATGAACCCGCGAGTCTCGCGGTCTTCGGCGTTGGCATCCAAGGCCACTGGCTTTCCCATCGCCAAAATTGCCGCCAAATTGGCGGTGGGGTACACCCTCGACAAAGACTCCGGCAAGTTTCGAGCCGACGATCGACTACATCGTTACAAAGGTTCCACGTTGGGCGTTCGAGAAATTTCCTGGAACAAGTGGGGTGTTGGGGACTCAAATGCAAAGCGTCGGCGAAGCAATGGCGATTGGTCGAACATTTGCAGAGAGTTTGCAAAAGGCACTGCGCTCACTGGAAAACGGTCGCCTTGGACTTAACTGCGATCCGGGTGAAGAGATTCTGGCTCG
>JBDTPW010000109.1:0-4216 GCA_039932495.1 Ilumatobacteraceae bacterium | reverse complement strand
TTCCACGTCGGAGTGGCGAAATTGGCAGACGCACCAGCTTGAGGGGCTGGCGCTCGAAAGGGCGTAGGGGTTCAAGTCCCCTCTTCGACACCATCACAACCGAATCATCGCAGCCGTTTAGTCCGCTCGGAGATGCTGAACGTGCGGCGCTCCAGGTGCGCACACTTCGGGTGCTAATTGCCGGACAGATTTCTGGCGCCATGGCTCTCGCCGCCGCCGTAACCGTCGGTGCATTTGTTATTCAGGACATGCTCGGACAGGACACCCCATGGGGCGGACTTGCTTCGGCAACGGTGACGATGGGGACCGCTTTAATGTCCCAGGTCCTTGCTCGGGTCATGACTCGAAAAGGTCGTCGGGGAGGGCTCCAACTTGGATACATGATGGCCGTTGCTGGGGGAGTAATAGCCGGAGTCGGCGTGGAAATGAATTCGTTGTTGCTGTTTCTGGTTGGTCTGTTCCTGTTCGGCAATGGGCAGGCCGCCAATCTTCTGTCGCGTTACGCGGCGACAGACCTAGCGCTGCCCACAGAGAGAAGCGGTGCGATGAGTCGAATTCTTTTCGCCTCAACGTTTGGAGCAGTATTTGGCCCGCTTCTTATTCGGCCGGCGGAGCAACTTGGTCAGGATTGGTTTCATTGGCACAAGTACACAGGGCCATGGATCTTTGCTGCCGTTTTTCTGTCACTGGCGTTTATCAATGTCACTCTGCGCATGCGAACTGATCCGCTCGAGGCGAGCGGGGGATTGTCGCGACAATCTTCGGCCGACGTGGTCCGGCCAAATCTTGCCGCAATCATACGAATGTTGGGCCGGTCGTCCGACTCTCGATTGGCACTAACCGCAATGGTCATCTCGCAGATGACGATGGTCGCGGTGATGACGATGACACCAGTGCATCTCAAGGCGCACGGCCATGAGACCGTCAGCCCGCTCATCATTTCGCTACACATCGCCGGCATGTACGCATTTAGTCCGCTAATTGGACGTTTTTCCGATAGTCGCGGACGACTTCCCACGATCACGCTTGGATCGATACTGCTCATCGCCGCAACTCTGATGGCGGCCTTGGCCGGCGATGAACCGGCACTTCTATTTCCATCGCTGTGGTTACTTGGTGCAGGCTGGAGTTGCGGAATCATTGGCGGTTCGAGTTTGCTCGTCGACTCTGTAACTGGCGGTCTGCGGGTTCAGGTGCAAGGAACCGCCGATCTGCTCATGGCCTTCTTCGGAGGATTGGCAGGCTTCGCCAGCGGATTCGTTCGCCGCGCAGTTGGTTTCACGATGCTGGCAAATGTTGCATCATTATTGGTGGCGATACTGCTCATCGCCGTTCTCTCGAGGCGGATTGGCGAACCAATTCAATCTACAATTAATTCGTGAATAGTTCGGCTGAACCCTTTCGGCCGCCGAACGATTCGCCCGCGGTAACGAAGCAGCAACTCAACCTTGCCGTAGTTGGCCTTATCCTCGGCCTCTTTCTTGCGGGATTGGATTCGAGCATCGTTGCGGTGGCGATGCCGACAATCGCAGGAAAACTTGGTGGGTTTGGTCAATTGGCATGGGTAAGTACTGCCTACATCGTGACAACGGCGATGGCCACTCCGCTGTTGGGCAAGCTCAGCGACATCTTTGGGCGAAGACGGCTGTACCTCATGTCGGTTGTTGTATTTCTTGTTGGCTCCGTGTTATGTGGCGTGGCCCAAAACATGGGTCAACTCATTGCTTTCCGTGCGCTGCAAGGAATTGGCGGAGGCGGAATCGGTGCGATCACATTTGCAATCATCGCCGAGCTCGTAGTTCCCCGCGAACGGGGAAAGTACATCGGCTTGTTTACAAGCGCGTACGCGCTGTCCAGCGTCGCTGGACCGCTCATCGGCGGTTGGATCGTCGAGCAGGCGTCTTGGCGATGGATATTTCTCGTCAACATTCCGATTGGAGGCGTTGCCCTATTCATAACGGCCTCTGTCTTGCACATGGAATTTCATCGCATTGAGGCAAAGGTAGATATACGTGGTGCCGTACTGCTTTCGCTTGCAATTCTTGGTCTGTTCGCCGCACTTGAATTTGGACGAGAGTGGGGATGGAGTTCGATTCGACTGGTCGGCGTGATGGCGGCGACGGCGCTAGTCCTCTTTGTGTTTGTGCGTGAAGAGCGGAAGGCAGCGGAGCCGATGGTGCCGATGCGGCTTTTGCGCGACCGCGTCGTATTCGTTTGCTCGGCCATTGGGTTTTTGGTGGGGACGGCAATGTTTGGCGTGACGCTCTACTTTTCGGTGTTCTTTCAAGACGTCCGATTCATCTCTCCGACCGTGTCCGGGCTCATGTCACTGCCGATCATCATCGGAATTCTCATTTCTTCGACGATCATTGGGCGTCTTATTTCGCACACGGGTAAGTATCGAATATTTCCGATCTTCGGGACGTTCATCATGATTCTCGGCATAGCGCTGGCAGCACAATCGATATCTCCATCAGCGAAATACACGTTCATTGCCGTGGCGATGGGGCTCATTGGGCTCGGAATCGGAGCCACTTTTCCAACTCTGAGTATTGCCTCGCAAAATGCAGTGGGTATTCGAGATCTCGGAATAACCACAGCCCTCATCACTTTCTTTCGAACACTGGGCGGAGCGGTGGCATTAGCCCTGTACAGCACGGTGTTCAATTCGGTCGTCATCGACCGACTGAAGGAACGTCTGCCAAGTGGCTCGGGTTTCTCGGGGAACCTGTCGGCAATTATTGGAACTCCAGCGGCAATTGAGAATGCGGACCCAATAGTTCGACAAGCAATCGTTAAATCAATTACCGACGGAATTGTGGTTGTCTTCCTCATCGCCATACCGATTGCTCTTGTTGCTTTTGTCTTGTCGTTTTTCATGGAGGAACGTACTCTTCGCCAAACGGGGGCGTTAACTCAGAGAGTCGAAATTGGGTAGTTAGATGAAGACAGATTGGCGCAACTGGGCTCGGAACCAAAGGTCAAGTGCAGTTGCATTTCACAAGCCAAGAAATGAAGTCGAATTGGTTGCGATTGTCAACTTGGCTCGGCAGTCCAATCAGCGAGTGAAGGTCGTCGGACACGGTCATAGCTTCACCGACATTGCAGTCACCGACGGACACATCGTCAGCCTTGACAACTTGAACAAGATCTTGCATGTCGATACCGCAAACCATGAAGTCACAGTCGAGGCTGGAATACAACTTTCCGATCTCAACGACAAACTTGATGCTATTGGGTATGCGATGCCAAATCTTGGCGACATCGCCTACCAGTCGCTTGCAGGATCATTTTCCACTTCGACTCACGGCACGGGCGTCAGACTGCCGGGATTGGCTGCGCAGGTCGTTCGATTTCGGTTAGTCACGGCTGACGGTTCGCTACTCAATTGCTCCGAGGACGAAAATTCGGAGATTTTTCACGTTGCCCGGGTGGGTCTCGGTGCTATGGGAATTCTCAGCAGCGTAACTATTCGAGTGGTTCCAGCGTTTCGGCTACACGCGGTAGAGGAACCGATGCGACTGGATTATGTGCTTGAGCACCTCGAACATCTTGTCGCTAGCAACAATCACTTTGAATTCTTTTGGGTTCCCCATACGGGTTGGGCACTGACCAAGCAGAATAATCGAACGAATTTGGAAGTCGGCCGAACTCGCAGATTGCGAACGTGGTGGAACAAGACGGTACTTGAAAACTACGCGTTTCTCGTCGTGTGTTGGCTCGGTCGATTACGACCGGCGCTCATCCCAAAATTGGCCAAAGCGTTACCGAGTGCCGGCCGTGTTGAGAATGTTGACAAGAGTTTCAAGATCTTCACGAGCAAACGAATCGTCAAATTTTATGAAATGGAATATGCAATTCCCCGTTCAGATGTCAAAGCCGCATTGAATCGAGTTAGGGCGATGATTGAGGAAAAGGGTTTCAAGTTGAACTTTCCTGTCGAGGTGAGATTTGCCGCCGCAGACGACATTCCGTTGTCGACGGCGTTTGGACGAGAAAGCGCATATATCGCCGTTCATGTGTTCAAGGGAATGGAGTATGAAGAATTCTTTCGCCAGGTCGAATTAATCATGGACGATTATGAGGGACGACCGCACTGGGGAAAACTTCACTTTCAAACTCTGAAAACACTTTCCGCGCGGTATCCTGAACTGCAACGTTTTACTGACGTTCGGAACCGTCTCGATCCTGAGGGTGTGTTCACCAACGACTATTT
>JBDTPW010000108.1:0-7291 GCA_039932495.1 Ilumatobacteraceae bacterium | reverse complement strand
AGGATCGCTCGCGGGCAGCAAGTTTGATCAACGCACGATCAGAGACGATTGCCGAGAAAGCGTCATTTCGTGGCCTGCTCAAACGACATCGTTGTGTCATCCCGCTGACCGGTTATTACGAGTGGAAACCGATTGAAGCTTCCAAATCAACAAAGGCGTACAAGCAGCCGTTTTACTTCACCCCAACGCAAGGTGAACTCTTTTCCGTTGCCGGATTATGGACCACTTGGAAGGAACCCGGGTCCGCACCGGACGAGCCTGTACTGCACAGTTGCGTGCTGATAACCACGGATGCCAACAAGACTGCCGGGGCGATTCACAATCGGATGCCGGTGCTACTGGACAGTGACGGAGTCGATGAATGGATTAGTGACGACGAGGTCGCCCCGCTTCATCTGCTCAGGCCAGCGGTAAACAAGTTCCTGAAAGTGGTCAAAGTCGGCACAGCGGTGAACAGCACGCGCAATCGTGGGCCCCAACTCATTGAGCAAATTGGCGACGACCAAAAGGGTTCGCCACAGTCAGATTCCCTGTTTTAATTCCCCAAGCGCTTCAATTATTTTGTCCGCAGCCGATTGGAGATCTTTTTCAGGCACGTTCTGGGCCGCTCGGTGGAAATCGAAATCGTCCATCGAGTTCGTCGGGATCAGGTGGAGGTGGCAGTGGGGTATCTCGTAGCCAGCAATGACCAAACCGACGCGCCGGCACTTGAACGCTCGGTGCTGGGCCAGGGCGATCAGTCTGGCGACACCAAACAAGTGACTCGTCAGCTCATCGGACATGTCCGGCCAATGATCTACTTCTTCGATTGGCAACACAAGAACGTGGCCAGGTGAAATCGGGTTAATAGTCATGAACGAAGCACAGAGAGAATCGCGGTAGACGAAAGTCCCCGGTATTTCCGAATTGATGATTCGCGTGAATAACGTCGGCATTTGACCACCGATCGTAGGTCAAGGACGGGCTTGTAGCATTCGGGAAGTGTCTGAGGCCCGACCAAGAAATATCCTGACGGTTCCCAATCTGATTACGGCGGTGCGCCTGGCGTGCATTCCGATATTCCTGTGGCTCTTGTTTGGTCGCGACGACAATGCCAATGCTGCCTTCTTACTTGGTGCATTGGGCATCACCGATTGGGTGGACGGTTGGGTCGCTCGCCGGATCAACCAAACGAGCGACTTTGGGGCAATCTTCGACCCGGCCACCGACCGTGTTCTGTTCATCGTTGGTACCGGGGCCGTATTGATTAGTGGTGCAATTCCGCTTTGGTTTGGATTAGCGATCGTTATCCGCGAATGCGCGGTGAGTGCGGCGATGGTGATCGCCACGCTTTTAGGTATGCGCCGGTTTGAAGTCAGCCTTTTGGGGAAGCGATACACCTTTTTGCTGATGATGTCAGTTCCACTTCTATTACTTGGGTCGAGCGACCATGTCACGGCAACGGCCGCAGAAGTCGCCGGTTGGGTGCTGGGTGTACCCGGTCTCGTGCTGTGTTACTACACCGCGTTTGCCTACGTTCCCAAGATTCGCCAAAACCTGGTCATCGGCAGGCAGGAGAGAAATCTGGCCAAGAAAAGTTAAACGCCACGTTTCCAAGGGGTATTGTGGGGCAGTCAACCTCAACCTGATGGAGAGACCCAAGTTGTTTACGCCAACTTTCGGAAGTGAAGTATGAGTTACATCTTTTGTAACTCGTGCGGGCACCGCAATCCGCCGGTTGCAAGTTTTTGCTCCGCGTGTGGAGCAGTTCTTGATCTGCCAGAGAATCGCACCATCGTTCTCGCCAAAACCGATCCGCTGCAAGATGCGCCAGGCGACTCCGACAACGTTCATATCACGATCACCGATTCGCCAACGGGTCAAGCATTGCTCGTTGTCCGTTCCGGTGACCAAACGGGGGAGCGATTCGCCCTCGAAGACCACCTCGTGACGATCGGTCGCCATCCCGATAGCAATATTTATTTGGATGATGTGACGGTTTCCCGTCGTCACGCAGAGGTGCGCCACGTCGGGGACTCATATGTCGTGCGCGACCTGGGTTCGTTGAACGGAACGTACATCTCACAGGAGCGTGTCGAAGAGCGACAACTCATGCATGGGGACGAGTTACAAATCGGAAAGTTTCGAATGGTTTTCCTCGATGGAGCCGAAGTCGTAACGTGACAAGGTGACTCGGCAATGAACAACAAAAGCTATTTCTCGATCGGTGAAGTCCTCGGGCTGTTGCTGGAAGAGTTCCCTGACATCACGATTTCCAAAATTCGATTCCTTGAGAGTCAGGGATTGATCGAACCCGAACGAACGGCGTCGGGGTATCGCAAGTTCAGCGATACCGAAATTGAGCGACTGAGGTTCATCTTGCGTGAACAGCGCGAGCGGTATCTCCCACTCAAAGTCATTCGAACTCGCCTTGAAGGCGACACGAGCGATGGCGCAGAGCGTCCGTACGACGAGTCTGCTCCTCGCGGAATACGTAATGTGTCGAGCCCGGGAGGGCATCCCGCTGCGCGACAATCAATTGCACGGGCACCGGCCTTGGCCAGTCGTTCAACGGCAAAAAAACGCGATGACACTACTTCGCTTACTCGTACCGAACTGCTCAATGAGTTGTCGGTAAGTCCGACATTGCTAAAGGACTTGACCGCTTCCGGTCTGGTCAAACCAAGAATTGTCGGCGATGTCGAGCTGTACTCTGCATCCGATCGCGACATAGTGGGTGTTGCCGCAAAGTTTCTCGAACTCGGGATCGATGTGCGCCACATGAAGGGTTGGAAACATTCCGCCGACCGGGAAATCGCTCTGTTCGAGCAACGCATCGTTCCGCTCCTGCGTCAACGCAATCCAGCCTCACGAGATAACGCGCTGGCAATGTTGACAGAACTGACCGAGTTGGGCGAGCAGTTGCGCGCGGCATTCATTGCTTCCGGTTCCCGGCAATACACGGATGGTCGATAGGACGGATTAGAGCCACTAGTAAACCGTCTCGGGTATCGCACTTGAGTCGGCGGTACGATTTCACTCATGGTGGAGATGGAAGTGGAAGGCGTCAAACTTGAAGTTCCGGCCAACACTCCCGTACTCATGCTTCGCGAAGTCGGTGGGGAGCGACGCGGACTACCGATTTACATTGGCGGACCAGAAGCTTCCGCAATTCACTTTGCGCTCGAAGGAATCGTCTCCGAGCGACCGCTAACGCACGACCTGCTCGTCAACGTCATCAACGAGATGGGCGGCGAATTGAGCAAGATCGTGATTACCGAAGAGCGTGAGCATACGTTCTTCGCCGAGCTACATATCGACAGCCCGTCGGGCAAGCGTGTCGTATCGTGTCGGCCATCCGATGCTGTCGCACTATCGGTTCGAGTTGGTGCACCAATATTCGCCACGACCGAATTGATCGATCAGGTTGGGGTGGAAATCGTTGTCCAGCCCGCCGACGAGGAAGAGATCCTCGACGACTTCCGCCAGTTCATCGACAGCATCAACCCAGAAGATTTCCAAAGTTGATTGACCATATGTCGGAAGCACAGTTAGCCTGAGATGACTATGCAGCAGAGCTTTAGCGGCACGAAAGCCGCCCAAATTGTGGGCATTTCGTATCGCCAGCTTGACTACTGGGCACGAACAGATTTGATGCGACCTTCGGTTTGCGACGCGTCTGGTAGCGGATCGCGAAGGATCTATCAGTATCGAGACTTGCTCGAATTGCGAGTGATCAAGAATCTTCTCGATGCCGGTATCCGACTTGAGTCGGTCCGCGCGGTTTTCAACTATTTACGCGCACATGTTGATACCGATATTGCCGCCGCGCACATTGTGATCAGTGGACAAAGCGTTGTGTTGTGCCAAGGCGATCAACTCATCGATGTCATGCGCAATGGGCAAGGCGTTCTAAATGTCTTACCGCTTGCCGGTGTAAAGCAAGAAATTGATTCGAGCATCATCCAGTTGGCCGCAAACGAAGCCAAACGAACACCCCGCGTCATGGTGCGCTCAATCGCGCTCTAGATTCACTCTGGCTTGTTGCCGCCAGACTGCGGGAGAAATGCCGAAAAAGGACTTAGGCGCTTACTTAAGTCATTGAGGGCGTTGGCGACGT
Source organism: Ilumatobacteraceae bacterium (assembly GCA_039932495.1). GTDB lineage: Bacteria > Actinomycetota > Acidimicrobiia > Acidimicrobiales > Ilumatobacteraceae > UBA3006. The sequence goes on along the minus strand of JBDTPW010000108.1, from coordinate 3,192 downwards.
CACCCAATTTTGCTGTTGCGCTAAGTGCGGTAGAGATCTGAGGCATAAGTTTGCGCAAAGGCTCCTCGACCTCGTCGAGAAGGCGATTGACCCGAGTGGCAACTTGGTTGACGTTGTCCATCGATTGAACAAATAATTCGAGCGAGGCGATTAACGCGTCAATCGTGCGCTTGCCTTGTTCGAGCGCCTTCGCCCCATTCGTCAGCGGATTGAACGATGTAATGAGCGCGAAGAGATCATCCAACGGTTGCGACGTCGAAGGCGGGCCTTGCTGTTCGGTATCGGACATGGGGCAACGTTACTGCTGTCGAGCGTTGTGATGTCGTGCGGCTATCTTTCTGTCATGACGCAATTAAGTGCACTGGAAACTATTAGAGCGGTATCGTCGCAGATCAACGACCTTGGTGGGCGTTTCATGCTTCACCCGGAAACGCTCAAGATCGGGAGCGACGCCGGCTATCCAAATGGATACGCGTGGTACGTCACCGGCCGCGGCGGTGTCCTTGGCGACGTCGATGCCGACGTGGTGATCGCCGCATTCGCCTATTTCAATCCTCAGGTCGTGCGCAAGATGTGGATAGCCGGTACCAAAGTTGAAGGCGCGCGTAAGGCTGGCGAACGCTATGCGCTGGCCTGTGCGGAATGGGGCCGAACGCGTCTACAGGATGTTGAAGGTTGCACAAGATTTGTTGAACTCGCCGAGCGCCTGGTCAAATCCGTCGACGTAGCCGGCCTCTCCCTATTCGCAGCATGGCGAAGCGAACCGCTGCCTGACGATGCACCGGCTCGGGCATACCAACTTCTGCACGTGTTGCGTGAGTGGCGGGGAAGCGTGCACATTATTGCTGTGCTCAGTGGTGGCGTCACGCCACTGCAAGCACTTCTCGCCTCGGACGATGGGTCGGCGCATGCAAAGACATTCGGCTGGGGTGATGGGTTGAGTAATGCAACGCAACTCGTCGATCAGATGGTCGGGATTGAACTGCTCACCGACAACTTGATGCTCAACGCATACGAGACGACGTTCAACGCCACGGAACGCACCGAATTTGTTGAATTGGTAGGCGGATTCGCCCACGCATTACGGTTGGTGTCGTGAATATTCCTTCCGATCTCCGCTACACGAAAGATCACGAGTGGGTGAAGGTCTCCGGTAGGACGGCACGCATCGGCATTACCGACTATGCCCAGGATGCTCTCGGCGATGTTGTCTTCGTTGAATTGCCACAAATTAACGCCTCGTTTTCGCCTGGCGAGTCGATCAGCGAAGTGGAGAGCACCAAAAGCGTCTCCGAAATCTATACACCTCTCGCCGGGACGGTCTCCGCGGTGAATACGGCCCTCGAGGAAACTCCAGAGCTGATCAACAGTGACCCGTATGGCGACGGTTGGTTGTGTGAACTGGAAATTGGCGACGCTTCGTCGGCCGATTCGCTCCTTGACGCTGCTGCGTATCGCGCTCTCGTTGAAAATTGATATGCGCACGTCGCCATTAGATGCGCGACACCGAAGCCTCGGAGCAAAAATGGTGCCGTTTGGCGGTTGGGATATGCCGTTGTCGTACGGGAATGGAACGGTAAGTGAACATCTGAACTGCCGAAGCGATGCAGTCGTTTTTGATGTATCTCATCTCGGCACGGTCCGCGTCGAAGGTGGCCAAGCGAAGGAGCTTTTGCAGCAAGCCCTGACCAATGACTTGGACAAAATTGCACCGGGACGGGCGCAATACACCCACTTGCTCGATACCGACGCCTCCGTGTTGGACGACATCATCGTGTGGTGGATCGACGAACAGACCTTTGATGTCATGCCCAACGCTTCGAATACGTCTCGCGTCATCGAAGCGATTTCAGGTCAGGACACAACAGAGTCGCGGGCAATCTTGGCGGTGCAAGGACCTCGTGCGCGCGAGCGAGTTCGAACCTTCAGCGATAAAGCGGCCGATGTCCCTCGCTTCGAGGTCCAGCGAGTTGAGATGTTCGGCACTCAATGCGTTGTTGCTGGAACCGGCTACACAGGGGAGGACGGAATCGAGATAGCGGCGCCGCTAAATGTTGCGGAAAGAATTTTTGATGCGTTGCTAGGGGCCGGAATTACACCGGCCGGTCTTGGAGCGCGCGACACTCTTCGATTGGAAGCAGGGCTACCGCTCCACGGACACGAATTGGGACCGGGCATTACTCCGCTTCATGCCGGTCTTGGCTGGGTCGTTGCATGGAATAAGGGGGACTTCCGCGGCAGGGAAGCATTGGCGAAGATTCGCGATGCCGGGCTGGATCGAAAATTGGTTGGTATCTCGACATCCGGTCGGCGACCTCCCCGGGAGGGATGCTCAGTGGTTAGTCACGGAAACCAAATCGGGACAACGACGAGTGGAAATTTCTCACCAATTCTCAATCACGGCATCGCCTTCGCATTTGTGGATCTTGCGCATGTCGAACCGGGAACCGAAGTATCGGTTGACGTTCGCGGAACGGAACTTCCCGGTCATGTCGTCAAGACCCCGTTTGTTAAGAAACGTATTGGCTGAGCGGTTCGCACGAGCACATCAAGTTGCGATCGCCGTAGGCGGCATCAATTCGCGAAACAGGTGGGAAGTACATTCGATCGCGAAGCGATTCAAGCGGATACAGCGCCTGGTGTCTCGAGTATGTGCGTGACCACTCGCCAACGACATCCTCGATTGTGTGTGGGGCGTGACGTAACGGGCTGTCGTTGATACCAATTGTGCCTTTGGCAACGAGGTCTGCTTCGTTGGCGATTGCGATCATGGCCTCACAAAAGCGATCAATCTCGCGCAATGTTTCGCTTTCGGTCGGTTCAACCATCAGCGTCCCGGTAACAGGAAAACTTACGGTCGGCGCATGGAATCCAAAATCGATCAGTCGCTTGGCGATGTCGTCTACCGACACTCCCGTTGCTTTGGTAAGTGGGCGCACGTCCAAGATGCATTCGTGTGCGACAAACCCGCCACGGCCGGTGTACAACGTCGGGAAGTACGGAGCGAGTCGTTTAGCAATGTAATTGGCGCTGACGATTGCCTGCACGGTGGCGTCGCGCAATCCGCTCGCACCCATCAGCGAAATGTATGCCCACGAAATCGGCAGGATTCCGGCCGAACCATATGGCGCTCCCGCAACGGGTCCAACTGCATGAGTCGCGCTCGCAGTTCCATCGAGCACGTCGACAAGT
>JBDTPW010000107.1:0-6594 GCA_039932495.1 Ilumatobacteraceae bacterium | reverse complement strand
AGTCGCTTCTGCAGGTCACTAAACAGGTTGACGACTCCGGCCTGAATACTGACGTCGAGCGCGGAGACCGGTTCGTCAAGGACGATCAGCGAGGGGTTCAGTGCCAACGCCCTGGCGATCCCGACGCGTTGCCGCTGACCGCCGGAGAACTCATGAGGAAAGCGCCGCGAATGATCTGCGGACAATCCAACTAGCTCAAGTAATTCCGTTACGCGTTCTGAATGATTCCCCGGTTCCTTCTGCACAACGAGGGGTTCCGCGATGGACGCCCCGACCGTCATTTTAGGGTCCAATGAGGCGAACGGGTCCTGAAATACTATTTGCAATCGACGCCGCAGTTGACGCATCTCTTCGATTTTCAGCGTCGACAGGTCTTTACCTTCAAAGGTGACCGTGCCCGATGTTGGCGCCAGTAGTTGCATGATCAGACGACCGACCGTGGTTTTACCGGATCCGGACTCTCCCACGATCCCCATCGTGTGTCCCTTGTCCAACTTAAATGAGACTCCGGAGACGGCCTGAACGACGCGCTTTACCTTGCGAGCCCCACGCAAGGCATGGATCTCGAAATTTTTGACCAGTTGATCAACTTGAAGTAAAGGCTGACTCACAATGTTCGAGCTCCGACAGAAAATATTTCCTCTGCGCGAATGCAGGCGGTCTGTAGATCGCCAAAGGGGCGCAATTCTGGTAACGCCTCGTCACATTCTGGACGTGAAAATTTGCAGCGGGGGCTGAATCCGCAACCGGTCGGCGGATTGAGCATGTTCGGTGGAAACCCAGAGATTGGCTCAAGCCGATCGAGTCCCATTCTCGGCAGCGAATTCAATAGCCCGCGCGTATAGGGATGGCTCGAGTGATCAAACAACGAATCGACTACACCCTTCTCCACGTTGCGACCTGCGTACATGACGTTTACCTGATTGGCCACTCGAGCGATGACGCCAAGATCATGAGTGATGAGCACGACCGCGGTACCAAATTTCTCTTGTACTTTTTGAATGACCTCAAGAATCTGGGCCTGAACCGTTACATCAAGTGCAGTCGTCGGCTCGTCGGCGATCAACACCTTTGGGTTGTTGGCAATCGCCATCGCAATCACCACACGTTGGCGCATGCCACCTGAAAATTCGTGCGGATATTGCACAGCACGGTCAGCCGGTTGCGGAATACCAACCAAATCGAGCAGCTCAACCGAACGCGCATCCGCTTCCCTGTTCGACATTTTCTGATGCGATTGCAACATTTCGGATATTTGCTTTCCCACTCGATGTACCGGATTTAGCGCAGAAAGCGGATCCTGAAAAATCATCGACATGAGGCGCCCGCGTATCGAGCGAAGTCGCCCGGGCCTTGCGCCAATGAGCTCCTCCCCGTCCAAAATGACAGAACCAGTTACCTTCGCCCGCGGAGGAAGCAGTCCCATTGCGGCCAAAAAAGTAACGGATTTGCCCGAGCCGGATTCTCCTACTACTCCCATCAATTCCCCAGGAGCAATATCCAAGTCAACCCCGCGCACCGCTTGTAATTCGCCCAATGGAGTGTTGAACGTGACGTTCAGATTGCGAATGGATAAAACCGGAGTCGCCATCAGTGGCCCATGTCCAGTCGCGGGTCGGTGGCGTCTCGTAATGCGTCACCAATGAAATTGATGCACAATGAAATGATGACAAGTGATACACACGGGAAAACGGCTATCCACCAAAATCCGGTTTGGACAGCGCCCTTTGCCTGGCCAACTAGAAGGCCAAGCGATGTCGTGCCAGCTCCGGCCTGGGGTCCATAGCCAAAGAATGAAAGCGTTGCTTCACCAATAATCGCGGCGACGACGGAAAACGTCAAGGAGACCATGATCGGGCCGATCGAATTTGGCAACAGGTGGCGCATGATGATGTATTTTCGCGACGCACCCACCGCCCGCGCCGACTCAATAAATTCACGCTCCTTGAGCGACAGCACCTGACCACGAACAATTCGTGCAACAGTCATCCATCCGAAAAGCGCCAACAAGAAAATGATGAACCGAATCGATCCCTTATCGCCGATTAATGGTGAAAGAAAACTCAGTGCGCCGAGCATATTTCGAACTACGAGCAAGGCGACCAGGAATGGGAAGGCAAGAAAGAGGTCTGTGACGCGCATCATGATGTCGTCAAATTGACCACCGCGAAATCCGGCGATGGCCCCAACGACGCAACCGATCGCCACCGCAATAATCGCGCTAAAAAAACCTATAAGTAGCGAAACACGTATTCCGTAAATGAGACGGCTATAGATATCGCGACCAATGTCGTCTGTCCCCATCCAAGCAAGTTTTTGCGGGTGCAGGAATGAGTTCGGCGGCTTACGCACGGCCTGATTGACCCCATACCGAGCCGTAAGCGGCGATAAGGAGACGGCAAGAATGAATAACCCAAGCACTATGCAACTGGCAACGGCAGCCTTGTGTCCGACAAATCGCTTAAGTGCCATTCGTCGTGGCGAAATCATTTCTATTTCGGTTTTACTCAAGACGAATCCTCGGATCCAGCCATGCATACGTCACATCGGCGATCAAGTTGAACAAAAGTATCGAAGCCACGATGATAACCATCCACGGCATCATCAATGGAAAATCGCCATCTCCAAACGCGGTGAGGAAGTACCGACCCATTCCTGGATAATCAAAGATGTTTTCGGTGATGATCAGGCCACCGACGATGCTCCCTACTTCGATAGCCGCAACGGTCACGACTGGAATGAGTGCGTTGCGCATCCCGTGCCGAATGAGAATTCGCCGTTCCGAGATCCCCTTGGAGCGGGCGGTGCGCATGTAATCGGAATTGAGCACATCCAAAAGCGATGACCGCATGTACCGGCTGTATACGGCAATGATCTGAATCGCTACGACGACGATGGGCAGAGCCATGTGCTTGAGCATCAGGATTGCGTTAAATCCTTCATGGCCCGGCGGATACACACCTGAGGTCGGAAACAGCGTGTGACCAAACCACCGGCTCCAATACACAGCGAACAACAACTGCAAGAGAATGGAAGATATGTATGGAGGAATTGAGATTCCAATAAATGCCCCTGTATTTACCGCGACATCACGACGACCACCAGCGTGAAGGGCGGCGAAAACACCAATGGCCAGACCGATAACTATGCCGACAAATGTCGCGGCCAATCCAAGACGGAGGCTATTGGCTAACGCATCCTTGAGCGCCGGAAATACCTCGCGACTGCCCTTGATGCTGCGCGGCCAGTCAAAGGTAACAAAGTGCCTTAGCCAATTTAGATAGCCGACAACGTAGTTGTTCCCCAGACCGTTCAGCTCCTTGTACGTGGCAATCTTGTCGGGAGTCGCCCTGGGATTGGCGCGCAAAAAACTATAAACAGGGTTCGTTCCAAGTCGGAGAGCAACGTAAACGAGGAACGTCACGAGCAACAATGTCGGAATCGCCCATGCGATTCGGCGGACAATGAAGCGCAACATAATTTCCTTTGCCCAATATAACGCAGACGGTGCGCGGACCAAGACTCACGTCCGGTCCGCGCACCGTCTTTGCGGTACTTGAATTATTGCTTTTTGGCTACAGGACCGTCACTACCGGTTCACCGGTAACCAAGTTGGTTAGGGCGTAGCCGCCATCATTTGTGGTGGCCCAAACTCCCGGGCTCACTACGAATGCGGAGGTCCACACCATCCACGAAGAGTTTGCACACTCCGTGATTGGGTTGAGACATGCTGGCCATTGCTCAGCACCGATGACGATTTGTCCGTCACCGTCTACGTCTGTCCACTGGTCGAAGTTGCGGAAGGCTGTGTAGTTATTCAATTCGCCATCCACTGGTCCACCGACCTTGTCTGTGCGCCAGAAACCCGACTTGGGGAACTGGAACAACGGCAAGAGGACATGATCCGCAGCCATCAAGCGAAGAACTTGCTTGATGTTGTCGGCACGTACAGTCGTATCTGTCTCGGCGTCTGCAGCATGAAGCAAATCTGACGCTTCTGCATTGCACCAACCTTGACTGTTTTGACCAATGTTGCCATTGGCTGCTGTCGGAATCTGGTCACAGACGAACGCGTTCGTCAGGTAGCCAGGGTCCGGTGGAGCCGTGCTGATGTACATCGCCATGTCGTAGTCCAAGGCTGGGAGTCGTTGCTGGAAGTAACAAGCTGCATCGCAGTTGTCGGCAGCAACATTGAAACCAGCTGCCTGAAGCAGTGGAATCAAATAGGCCTGGGTGTTCTCACGACGAGTGTTGCCAGTGTTGATGGTCCAACGAACTGCGGGGGCTGCTTCGCCACCCTTGGCCCAGTAGCCATCGCTACCTTTGGCCCAGCCGTTGTCGGTGAGGAGTGTCTCCGCACCTGTCGCATCGAAACTGCCCGTGAATTCGTCTCCCGCGCAGTACGGCCCAGGAACGATCGGACCACACTCTAAGAGTGAAGCCTGATCGCTAATTGGGATGTAAATCTGCTGGAAGAGCGCCTCGCGGTCGATCGACATCGAGAAAGCGGCTCGGAAGATTGGGTCTGCGAAAGGTCCGCACTTCTGGTTGAAGTAGAACGCCTCGTAGTCTCCACCGAATGTCACCTTCGACGTAATGTCGTCCTGCGCAACTGCCTCAGTGATTCCGCCGTAATACTGCGGATAAATGAAGTCAACTTCGCCGGCCTTAATCGACGCAATTTCTGTGTCGCTGTCGGCCTTTGGAACCATGACGACCTTTTTTGTCAAAGCTTTGTCGGTGCCCCAATAATTATCGTTGGGAACATAAACGACTTGGCTTGGGCTCCACGACTTCATCTTGTATGGACGAGCCGAGTAGCCGAGGAAATCGGCAAAGTCTGCGGATGCGTCTGAAGTGTTCGATAGTGCAGCAGCCTTGACCAATGGGAAGAACAACGTCTTGTACGGTGCGTACACCGACTTGAACGTTGCAACAACCTGCTTGTCGCTGGTGCCGGCTTCGACCGAAGTGATCTGGTCGTACCCGGTTGTCGTAATTGACCCTGGCGTATTCAACGAAGCGCTCCACGTTGCCGAAAAGTCGGCGGCGGTGATTGGCGTACCATCTTCCCACACAGCCTCTGGGGCAATGTCGTAAGTGACGGTCATGCCAGCGCTGGTTGACGCAGGTGTCGTGTAGTCGTAGGTCACATTCGCACAGTCGGCCAAATTTGTTGGATAACTGACTTCAGGGACCGGCGCTACCGTGTCTGTTGGAACTGTGTCCGAACTGCTATCGCTGCTACATGCCGCCGCCACAAGTGACAACGCAATAAGAGCGACCGCATAACGGACACCTCTGGTGGTTTTTCTCACTATCGACCTCCCCGTCGAATTAGGTGGAAACTTATTCGTTTCCGTTTGAAGACACGGGCGGAATGCCCGTATCAGATGCCCTTACACTAACACGAGGTCCTACTGGCGCAACCGGTACTGGACTATGCGTCCGAACTCATTCGGGTCGAGGCTCGCCCCGCCCACGAGGGCCCCGTCAATATCTGGCTGAGCCATGATTTCTGGGATGTTGGCCGCATTGACGCTTCCTCCATATTGAATTCGAATGGATTGCGCCACCTGGCGACCGCCAAGTACGGCAACTTCGGCCCGAATCGCACCGATCACGGCCTGCGCGTCACTTGCTGTCGCGGTATGACCCGTACCAATGGCCCAAATTGGTTCGTAGGCGATGACAACTGATTTCATCTGTTCAGCGCTTCGCTTGGCGAGGGCTGCCCGCAATTGCCCGAGAACCTTTGTCATTGTCGATCCTGACTCTCGTTCGGCAAGAGTTTCGCCAACACAAAGTATCGGAGTCATTCCATGTTCCTGGATGGCAATGAGCTTGTTTTGCACATCTTCGTCGGTTTCCCCGAACAGTTGTCTTCGCTCGCTATGACCGCAAATCACGTACGAGACGTTGAGCTTGGAAAGAAACGCCGGTGAAATTTCGCCGGTGAATGCACCCTTGGCCATGAAGTGGCAGTTCTGTGCCCCGAGCAACAACCGAAGCGAGTCTGCGTCGATGAGTGTCTGCAAACTCCTTAGATCTGTAAACGGCGGATGAATGCTTATGTCGACGGCATCGAAATCTTCTCTAGTAAGTAGGTATGCAAGTTTTTGAATTACTTGAATCGACTCATAGTGATTGTGATTCATTTTCCAATTGGCGCTGATTAGCGGCTTACGTTTGCTGATCTGACTATCTGACATGTGGTGCTCCTCGTAACGCTGCCAATCCGGGAAGGTCGCCCAACTCGAGAAATTCGAGTGAGGCACCGCCGCCGGTAGAGACATGGTCTATCTCATCGGCCAGGTCGAACTTGGCCAGAGCCGCGGCTGAGTCGCCTCCGCCGACCACGGAGAATGCTTTTGACTCTGCAATCGCCTGACCAATAGTGATTGTTCCGGCCGCAAATCGTTCGTCTTCAAACATTCCCATTGGCCCATTCCAAAATACTGATCGCGCATTCATGATCAGGTCACTAAACGCCGCCGCCGTTCCCGGCCCGATGTCGAGGCCCTTTGCGCCGTCCGGAAGTCTCCTTCCAAAAGTGCCGTACCTACCGGCGCTGTCTAGTCCAACAAGATCTTC
>JBDTPW010000106.1:0-17712 GCA_039932495.1 Ilumatobacteraceae bacterium | reverse complement strand
GGCCCCAAAATTGCTCACCGATATTGATCAGAAACTAGAACTTCTCGCTGCCACAGGCGTCGATTCAACCTTTGTCGTCACATTCAACGAAGAGCAGGCTCACGAAAGCGCGTCCGACTTCGTCCTTCGCGTCTTGGTGCACGGACTCGGCGCCAGACTCGTCGTGGTCGGCGAAGACTTTCATTTTGGCTACCGGCGCGCCGGCAATGTTGAGATGCTTCGACAGTTGGGTCGCGAGCACGACTTCCAAGTGGCGCCGATTCAACTTCTGCCGCGGCCCGATGGAATCGCCGGACCCGTCAGTTCCACAGCAATTCGCCATGCCTTGGATCTTGGTCAAGTGGAAGTCGCGGCGACGCTGCTTGGCCGTCCATTTGAAACTCGAGGTGTTGTCGTTCAAGGTGACAAGAGGGGAACACAGATAGGTTTTCCCACCGCCAACATTCAGGTGCCAAACGAAATGATCCTGCCTCAAGAGGGCGTCTATGCGGGGCTTTGCACAATTGCCGACGGATCGCGTCATGGCTGCGCCATTAATCTGGGGCGTCGGCCAACGTTTGTTGAGCACGCCGAGCATTCAATGCTCGAAGCTCACCTAATTGATTTCAACGGCAATCTTTACGGCCAAAAATTGGCCGTGACGTTTGAGCACTTTTTGCGCAGCGAAAGAAAATTTGAAAACCTAGATACGCTAAAGAATCAACTTGGAGCGGACATTGCGAACACTCGCAAGTTTGGAATAACTAATTCGGCCTAGCTGCCACAGGAATCCGCAAATGCTGTTAATTCACGGGTGCCGCGGTCATTTTCGCGTTCCAAATCGATAAACAGCCGGTTGATTGCGTCAGGGATCTCGGATTTATCTAGCACCGAAATGGTCCTCGTACGGCAATTGCGTTCGGTTCTCGTGACTTCAATTTTCACTTCGGTCTTTTTGATCCATTGCCCGCCATCGCATTCTTCCCAGGTTCGACACGTCGCAGTATTGATTCGTCGGGTGAAAGTCAACTGATAGTCACCTAGCTTGCCGAACCGTTCGATGAACAGATCTCCGGTCTGCTTCAGTCCTTTCAGCGTCGCCTCGGTAAGTTTGTCCCAGTAGGTAAGGAAGTCCGGAACATCTTGAATTTCGGTCGCGTCGATCGTATCGAGCGCTCCTTCGACGATCTTTCCATCCACAACCGTATGAATTGCTTTCCCCGCCTTGAAAGCTCGGCGAAAGAAATCCATGAATTCTACGAACTCGGCGAGCGGAACCGAAAGTGCATTGGGATAGACGGCGTCCAAGCCGATGATCGCGCGGTTCATCTCATTCACTGTGATCTCTTTAGTCCTCGAATTTTCGCTGCCGGGTTTCACTTCGCCTTGAGTGCATGGTCGTTCCCGAGTTTGGGTTGTCGAGCCGGTCACTGTGGCTACGAGCGGTCCCGTTGGCGTCGTTCCACCCGAGGTCGTTTGACCGCCAGAAGATTGCGGAGGAGCAAGTGCCGTTTGAATCCGTAGGCACGAGTCGAGTGATGCTTTTGCGTCATCGCATTCACGATGAGCCCTATACACATCGTCGGAAAGGGATTGTCGTTGTGCAGATCCACCTGCCGTGTCGAACGCACGCTGGGCGGCTTCGGCGGCTTGTCGTGCCGCTGTCGCTGTCGCTTGGGCGGCCGCGATTCGTCCACCCTGTTGGCGATCCGTATATACCGTTTGTCCATCTGTCCCTTGATACGAAGATGCATTCTTTGCGGCCGCGTCAGCGACTTGTTGTTTCGTCGTAGCGTCGCGTTGTGTCGAGCCGACATTTCGTTCGAGTTCCTCAAATTGCCTCAACCGTTCGTCGGCAGCATCCCGATCTCGCTCCGCCGCGGCCATGCGTTTCTTTTCGGCGTCGCACGGATCTGTACCTGCTAGTGGCCCGGCGATAACTGGTCCACCAGTGAGGCGAGATCCTCCAAAGAACAGGGCGATCGCGCCGATGAGCAAAACGATTCCAAGTAGCAAAAGCGGAGTATTTCGACCATTGCCTGGATCATTCGCAGGCACTGCTGTGGATGTTGTCGCTGTCGTTTCGGTGGTGGTCGTCCTCGGTGGCTCAACGGTGGCAATCAGCGGTTCGGAAAGTTGCATCGTGAAGTCGTAGACCTCGTTGCAACCTCCAGCGGTGTAGAAGTGCTGGCCAGTGACCATCGTTCCGTCGATTATCCCGTCATAAGCCTGACTATCGGCCGATGTGGCAAATTCGCCGGTTGGTTCAATCGTCCCATATGTCACGTGATTGTCGGAAAGTTGGGTGAGCGTAAGTCCGGCGGATGAAGTTTCGAATAAGTAGTCGTCGGTGAATTGAGTTGCAAAATTGCAGGGACCACTCACCTTCGTGAACGAAGCTCTTGCCGTCGAAGATGCTGGCGTAATAACCGCCGAGGTGGCTGCTGCGGTTGTGGAAGTTGTTGGCGCCACAGTTGTTGGCACAGTCGTAGCGACGCTCTCGGTTTGTTTTGCATCGGTGCGAAGTCCTAATGCAAAAAGAATTATTGCGAAGATTCCCAGTCCAGCGGCGACGAGCCGGATCCTGTTCTCTGGCTTTTTTAGAAGGTCTCGCGCAATCTCGGTATTTATGTAAGTTTTATTTCGGACATCGTCGTCTAGTTGTGGCTTATCCATCATCGGGTTTCGCCCAATATCGGGGAGCTGTTTCTCGCGAATATATGCGTCACGATGGATTTGCGCGTAAATTTTTTCGTCCTCCACTGACTCCTGTTTGGTGATCTCGGCTATGTCGTCGGGGGAGAGGCCACCTGGAGTGGGGGTCGCCTGGTTTTCGATCTCACGCTGCATTCGAGCGTGTTCGCGCGCTATCTCCTCCGGAGTTCGCGGTTTAGGTTCGTCTCCCACGATCTCGACCTCCCCAGTCAGTACCTCGTGTTGGGAAAGATATCAGGGATATTTACTACGAAATTACGGTGACTAAATTGCCGCGGCTCCCGCCCTCGCATCGGCGTATAGCGTTGTCCGTTGGCGCAAGGTTCGCCCGAGCGGAGCAACAATTGCTGCGAACGACTCTTCGGTCATTTCTTGGCCGTGGCTGGCACCCGCAGATCGCGAAATATTTTCGTTCATCAGCGTGCCACCAAGATCGTTGCAACCGGCTTGCAGCAACTGGGCGGCACCTTGTTGGCCGATCTTGGTCCATGACACCTGAATGTTGTCGATGAGTCCGTGATAGGCGATTCGGGCGATGGCATGCATAAGCAAGGTTTCGCGAAACGTCGGCCCGCGACGAGCTTTGCGTTGGAGATAAATCGGCGAAGCCATGTGCACGAATGGCAAGCCAACAAACTCGGTAAAGCCGCCGGTCTCCTTTTGCAATTCTCGCGTCCGAACTATGTGCTTCGCCCATGATTGTGGATGCTCGATCGAACCAAACATGATCGTGATGTTGGATCGCAACCCAATGCTGTGCGCCACGCGGTGGCACTCCAACCACTCTTCTGTATTTATTTTGTCCGGGCACAAGATTGCCCGCACATCGTCATCAAGAATTTCGGCTGCCGTTCCCGGTAGAGAGGCGAGTCCCGCATCTTGTAATCGAAGGAGATATGACTTGAGAGGTTCGTCTAGTCGACGCGCGCCTTCGGTGACTTCGAGTGCGGTAAAACCGTGAATGTGGATGCCGGGCACGGCCTCCTTAACCGCCTTTGCCACGTGTATGTAATAGTCGCCATCAAAGTTTGGATGAATGCCACCTTGCAGCGTCACCTCCGTTGCGCCAAGATCCCATGCCTCTTTGGCTCGACCAGCAATGTCGTCGAGGGTCAATAGATAAGGAGTGCCTCGCAAGTTGAGACTGAGCGGCCCCTTGGAAAATCCGCAGAACTTACATTTGAACGTGCAGACATTGGTGTAGTTGATATTTCGATTGTGCACCCATGTCACAGTGTCGCCTACGGCGCTTTGTCGCAATTGGTCCGCGTATCGCGCAATCGCTATCACTTCTGGACCACGCGCTCGAAACAGAGCCACAATCTCGTCGGCCCCAATTTCTTGGCCGAGTCGATGACCGCGAATAATTTCGCTGATCCGATTACCAGGTTTAAGCGGTGAGGCCGAACCAGTGATATCGGAACTCATCAACATAGGTGGTGATTGTGTCGCACCCGAATACCACTGCGTCGATCGATGTCCGACCAATACAACTTCGGCTCCATCGTGAACGACATCGGCGGCCGTCACTTTTTCCGGCCACATTTGACCGGGGTCGTCGCGTGCGAGTCCCTCCGCATCGGCACGATCCATGACGGTAAAGCGCAGCGAGTCATCTAGCCATGTCTCGGGAGCGTTGGCAAACTCTGGATAAATAGTCAATCTCGGAGCGAGCACCATGCCACGATCGTGGGTCACTTTGACCAGATTCTCGAGCGCTGGCCATGGTCGCTCGGGATTGACATAATCCGCCGTCACCGGCGACACACCACCCCAATCGTCGATACCAGCGTCAAGTAGCACGCCAAAGTCGTCGCTCAGATTCGGCGGGGCTTGAAGATGAATCTCCGGCGGCAAAATAATTCGCGCGGCGGCAATAGACCACAGGTATTCGTCCTGCGGACACGGCGCGGCGCGGTGCATGATTGTCAGCGGCTTTGGCAAAAAGTTTTGGACGATGACTTCCTGCACATGTCCGAACTCTGCGTGTGACGCCGCAATCGCCTCGAGGGCATCGATTCGATCCTCACGCGACTCACCAATGCCAACGAGAATCCCCGTTGTAAACGGAATATGCAGTTCACCCGCAAAGCGAAGCGTGTCGAGGCGCCGTTGAGGTTCCTTGTCCGGTGCCCCTCGATGACAAGCCAAATCATTTCGCAACGACTCGATCATCATTCCCTGCGAAGGCGATACCCGACGCAACATTTCCAGTTCACCTCGATACAACGCACCGGCATTGGCGTGGGGGAGCATTCCCGTCTCGGTCAATACAAGTTTTGCCATGTCATGCAGGTAATGCACCGTGCTGTCGTAACCGCGATCACTCAGCCACTTGCGCGCCACTTCATATCGCAACTCCGGCCGCTCGCCAAGGGTGAAAAGCGCCTCGTGACAACCAACTTTTGTGCCTTGCATCGCAATGGCCAGAACCTGTTCCGGCGAGAGGTACGGATCTACCAATCGTGCTGGTGGTTGAGCAAATGTGCAGTATCCGCACTTGTCGCGACACAACATTGTTAGTGGAATAAATACCTTCGGCGAATACGTCACCCGACTTCCGTGAACGCGATCGCGGATTTCGCGGGCGCCACGCATCAACTCTGGAAGCGACGACGCAAGTACGTGCTGGCGTAATGACAACGTGACCCTCCTGGGGCTATGCCGTTAATCTGCTTGCCAGCGCTCGACCAACTAAGACCACCATGTGAAAGTGAAAAGTGGGGTGGCTCCGTTGTTAATGTCGTGCGCTTGTCACTGTAGCGCTATAGACATGCCTCGCCGGCAGCGAAACCGCGCTAAGCGGCGCCGAGGGCCTTAAATAAGGCACGAACATTGTGACCGCTAATCGGAACCCGATGACCGGTCCGGCTGATGAAACCGAGTTGCACGCCAGTCGCCGGGTCGAGAACCGTGAATACCTGTTCGTGACCATCTTTGTCAATGATGACGTCGGTGAGTAGTGGCACCTGCGCATCCGATAGTGCTTGTTGAACAAACCCGGCATTGAGAACTTCGATAGCTATGTGTTGTACTCCCGAGCCATGTTCTGCGAGATGCGCCTGAACCGCCGGATCGTTGCCCGGGCCCACGAGTACGACGGTCGCGCCGCCGGCCTCTGCAGTCACAATCGCGTCGTCATCGGTTGGTTGGACCTGGAAACCCAAGTTGGCCAAGAATGTTTTGGCACTACCCAAATCGGCGACAGCGACGACGACGTGATCGATGCGACAGGACACAACGTCTAACGCTGAAACGAGTGAATCGGCCAGTTTCGACGGCGCAATTTCCGAGCGTCTGCCCGAAACCTCAATCCGATGCGTCTCGGCGAGAATGATTCGAAACAGTTGCTCGGCAAAATCTGGATCGACGTTGTCGTTGATCGCCCATTGGCGCCTGGTGGTCAGCACTTCTCGAACACGAGCCGGCTGAATCACCGAATTGGATTGTTCGACTTTTACTCTGGCGACTTGGCGGCATATCTCGAGACGTTCGGCGAGAAGCGCCAAAATCGCTGCATCAATCTGGTCAATTTTTTGCCGCAGGTTATTCAGGTCGCCGCTCGTCACTTCGCTCATCGGCGTTTCCACCATCGTTTGCGAAGATGCGGCGCAACAAGTTGCTGAACGTGTTTGGCCAAAATGTCCATCTCAATATTGACGGCATCTCCAGGCTGGCGAACGCTCAATGTGGTGACAAGTTGAGTGTGGGGGATAATCGCCGAGCGAAACGTATCGGCGGTGAGAT
The DNA here is from genome assembly GCA_039932495.1 of Ilumatobacteraceae bacterium. GTDB lineage: Bacteria > Actinomycetota > Acidimicrobiia > Acidimicrobiales > Ilumatobacteraceae > UBA3006. The sequence continues at coordinate 11,271 of JBDTPW010000106.1, read as the reverse complement.
CAAAAACTGTGAGACTGATGCCGTCAACCGTGATAGATCCCTTTTCCACGATGAGGCTCATCAACTCTGACGGCAATTGCACAACTAAATCGGGTGCAGGCGAAACCACGTGTCCTATTCCGTCGACGTGGCCAAGCACGATGTGACCGCCGAGGCGTTCGCCGAGTGCCATAGGTCGTTCGAGGTTGACAATGTCGTTGGCGCTCAATTCGCCCAGATTCGTGCGCGAATATGTCTCGTCGCTGACATCGGCTTCCCACCAACGAATTTCATTTTCAGAGCCGAGACCGATGACGGTAAGGCAACATCCATTGACTGCAAGCGATGCGCCAATTTCACTCCCTTGCAGGACGCCATCTGCTGCAATTCGCAGTCTGTTGCCGTGGCGCGACACGACGCGACCACTTTCCTCAACGATTCCGGTGAACACAGCAAATCACACTACTTATATGATCCGTGCGATCAAGGTGGGATTGGTCGAGTATGCGATAGATTGAAGGTGTCCATTGGGGCTTCGGCTCTGGTGTGATGCCACAAGCCATCCGGCTCATGGCGACCTCCGAGCCTCGCAATTTCGCGAGACAACGAAAGGCATAATCGTGACGATTGCGTCAAAACAGGACGTCATGTCCAAGCATCGCCAACACGACACCGATACTGGTTCACCAGAAGTGCAGATTGCACTCTTGACGGAACGTATTAACAGCCTCACAGAGCACCTCAAGACACATGAGAAAGATCATCACAGTCGAAGAGGACTCCTAATGATGGTTGGGCGTCGGCGCCGCATGCTTGACTACGTCAGAGATCGTGACATCGAGAAGTACAGAAAACTTCTTGACACGCTCGGTCTGCGTCGTTAAGACGCACGGCACGAAAATCTAACAACGAGCAACATTGTTGTCGGTTGTCAGTCGCTAATTTCGCAACCCGGCCTTATAGACCGGAAGTTGCGAGGTTGCCGACTGGGAATCGACTGGTTGCTCCTCAAACTCTGCCTTCCCGTTTGTAAACGCGGCAGAGACGAAAGGAAAATTACATGGCTGATGCCATTTCAATATCGGCGCCAATAGGTGGCACCGACAAAACACTCACATTCGAAACAGGAAAACTGGCCCTTCAATCACAAGGTGCAGTAGTTGCCACGATCGGTAAGACGACAGTTCTTGCCACTGCCAACGCGGCCAACGGAGTCCGCGACGGAATCGATTTCTTCCCACTTACCGTGGATGTCGAAGAGCGCGCGTATGCCGCAGGCAAAATTCCCGGATCGTTCTTCCGCCGCGAAGGTCGCCCAAGTCAGCAGGCAATTCTTACCTGCAGACTCATTGACAGACCTTTGCGTCCGGCATTCCCGGATGGTTTCCGCAACGAGACCCAGGTCGTCATCACCGTCATTGGTGCAGATCAAATCAACCCGCACGACGTGCTGGCAATTAACGCGGCCTCTGCCGCGTTCATGATTAGCGGAATCCCATTTGATGGCCCAATCGGCGCAGTCCGTTTGGCATATAGCCAAAGCGGCGAATGGATCGGTCACCCAACCTTTGAAGAGGGCGATGCAGCGACGTTTGAAATTGTCGTAGCAGGCCGCGAACTCGACAACGGCGACGTGGCAATCATGATGGTCGAAGCAGGCGGAACCGAAAAGAGTTTCAGTTACTACGCCAATGGCTCACCAAAGGTCAGCGAAGAAGTCATTGTCTCAGGCTTGGAAGCCTCCAAGAAATTCATCAAGGATTCGATCAAGTTGCAAAGGCAATTGGTCGCCAGTGTCATCGCTACAAGCGGCGCCATCAAGCCTCTCGAGTACACACCAGTTCTTGACTATTCCGACGAGATTTGGGCCGCTGTAGAGAAATCGGCGACAAGCAAACTCGCACCTGCGGTTTCCATATCGCTCAAGTCCGAGCGCAATGCCGCAATTGATGAAGTAACGAAGGCGACCATTGCCGAACTTGCGGGCACAGCAACGGCTCCAGGAACCTTCGCTGGTCAGGAAAAGCAAATCAAGGACGCGGTTCGATCGCTGACAAAGAAGCTCGTGCGCAAGCGCGTGGTGGACGAAAATGTTCGCATCGACGGCCGTGGTCCGAAGGACTTGCGACCAGTGTCTGCCGAGGTTGGTTTATTCCCAACAGCGCATGGCACCGGACTGTTCCAGCGTGGCGAAACCCAAGTACTCAACGTGCTCACACTGGCCATGCCACGGATGAATCAATTGATCGACTCGATCACGCCGCAAACGACCAAACGCTACATGCATGATTACAACATGGCGCCTTGGGCGAACGGCGAGACCGGTCGCGTTGGCACGCCGAAGCGTCGGGAAATCGGACACAGTGCGCTCGCCGAGCGCGCCGTGTTCCCCGTAGTTCCAAGCCAAGAAGATTTTGCTTACGCGCTGAGACTGGTGAGTGAGGTGATGTCATCCAACGGCAGTACCTCGATGGCCTCAGTGTGTGCATCGAGCCTGTCTTTGATGGATGCCGGGGTGCCGATTATTGCGCCGGTGGCAGGAATTGCGATGGGACTCATCTTCGATCAGGGCAAGTACATCGCCCTCACCGACATTCTTGGTGCGGAAGATGCGTTTGGTGACATGGACTTCAAAGTTGCCGGAACCGCCGATGCAATTACGGCGCTTCAACTTGATACGAAGATCGATGGAATTCCGAGCGAAGTCTTGGGCAGTGCTTTGCAGCAGGCGAAGGAAGCACGGTTGAAGATTTTGGAAGTGATGAACAAAGCAATTTCGGCGCCACGTTCAACGGTTGCCGAGAGCGCGCCAAAGATCGTCACATTCACGATTCCGCTGGACAAAGTTGGCGAAGTGATTGGGCCTAAGGGCAAGGTCATCAACACAATTCAGCAAGAGACCGGTGCAGACATCAACGTCAGCGATGACGGAGCAACCGGAATCATCACCATCGGCTCGCCGGACAGCACAAAAGTGGAAGAGGCACGATCGCGCATTTTGGCAATCGTCGATCCACCGACTGCCGAACTCGGTGCAACATACACCGGTCGTGTTGTCAACATCGCTCAGTTCGGAGCGTTCGTCAACATCCTTCCGGGTCGAGACGGGCTCGTTCACATATCGAAACTCGGCGGCGGCAAGCGCATCGCCCGAGTCGAAGACGTATTGAATCTCGGCGACGAGGTGCAGGTGCGAGTCGACGACATTGACGACAGAGGCAAAGTGAGCCTTAGCCTTCTCGGTCCAGATGGACAACCAATCGGCGGCGCAGTAGTCGGCACCGAATCAACTGGCGATCGCGCACCACGCGAAAGAACCAATGATCGTGGCCCACGTGATCGTGGCGACAATCGTGGCGCTGGGGGTCGAAATGATCGTGGTCGCAATGATCGTGGTCGAAGCGATCGAGGTCGAGGCGATGGTCGTCGCAGTGAAGGTCGCGGAGACAGTCGCGACAGTGGTGCACGACGCGAACCCAATCGTGGTTCAACAGTGCCGAGCGACGTCGTATCGGTAAGTTTCGAAGACGAATTCAACAGCGAAGAGCGCAGCGGAAAATAACCGCTGCAAACTTCGTCTACGCTGAAGTCCCATGGTGCGAGTCGGAGTTATTGGCGCCGCGGGTCGCATGGGTGCCACGGTGTGCGATGCCGTGGCGGGCGATCCACAGCTAGAGCTCGTTGCGGCGGTTGACCCGGCGAATCCGGGCGCAACCGTTCACGGGATAACGATCGCCGCAGAACTTCGCGCTTTGGCCGATGCCAAAGTCGAGGTAGCGGTTGACTTCACTGTGCTTGCCTCCGCGCGAGTCACTTTGCCTTGGTTAGCCATGCACAGCATTCACGCCGTGGTCGGAACTAGCGGATTTACCGAAGACGATCAGATCGGAATTCGACAGTCGTTTAGCGCAAGCAATTGTCTGATTGCTCCGAACTTCGCAATCGGTGCGGTGCTTATGATGCGATTTGCTGAAATGGCTTCACCGTTTTTTGACACGGCAGAAATTATCGAGATCCATCACGACGGCAAGACAGATTCGCCATCAGGCACGGCGATTGCAACCGCCCAACGAATGGCCTCGGCGAGCAGCGAATGGGCCAACGATCCCACCAAAAAGGAAGCAATTGCAGGGGCGCGCGGTGCAAAGGGCGCCGCCGGTATTCCAATTCATGCGGTACGGATGCGCGGCGTGGTGGCAAACCAAGAGGTCATTCTTGGCACACAAGGTCAGACATTGACGATTCGCCACGACACGACCGATCGGGAGAGTTTCATGCCCGGAGTGCTACTTGCGTGCAAGAAGATCGCTACCAAGCCGGGTTTGACGATTGGTCTCGATTCCTTTCTCGATATCTGACGCGGACGTCACAACTCGTGGAATTGATTCTCATCCGCCATTCTTTGCCCGTGCGAAGAGTGGTTGAGGTCGGGCTCGCCGACCCAGAACTATCCGAAAGCGGTATTCAACATTCGACGCGGATCGCCAAGTATCTGGCCAACGAGAAAATCGCATTCATCTATGTGAGTCCGCTCAAGCGGGCCATGCAAACCGCTGAACCACTCGCCAAAAGACTCGGGTTGAATCCGGTCGTCGTTGATGACATCGCCGAATACGATCGCGATTCTGGCGAATACATCCCAATCGAAGAGTTGCGTGCGACAAAACATCCGCGCTGGCAGAAAATGCTCGATGGCGAATGGGATGCTCCCAACGAGACGGTTGAGCAGTTCAAGTCTCGGGTTGTGGGCGCAATCGAATCAATTATCGAAAATCATCGATCGTCAACGGTTGCAGTTGTTTGTCACGGAGCCGTCATCAATCACTACTTGGCCAACATATTAGGAATCACCACTATTCGCGGGTTCTTTTATCCGAACTACGGATCAATCCACAGAGTATTTGCGTCGCGCAATGGCCTTCGATCGCTTATGACACTTAACGAAAGTGCAGATCGAATCTAGTTATTTCAGCGCCCCAATTGCCGCATCATAATTTGGCTCGTCGGCAATCTCGCCGACCAATTGGGTGTACTTAACGACACCTTTTTCATCGACGACAACAATGGCGCGGGCGAGCACGCCCCTCATTGCGCCATCCTCGAGGTTGACCCCAAAGGACTTGCCAAAATCAGATCGAAACGTAGACGCCGTTTGTGCGTTCTTGATTCCCTCTGCTCCGCAAAAACGACGCTGAGCAAATGGAAGGTCCGCCGAAACGCAAATCACTGTTGTGTTGTCGAGCGACGATGCAAGTTCATTGAATTTGCGCGTGCTTGTTGCACATGTCGGAGTATCGATACTTGGATAGATGTTTAAAATTGTCCGCTTGCCAAGCAGGTCGGCGTCCGTCATCTCGGTCAAATCCGCTTTAGTCAGTGTGAAGTGGGGAACCTTCGAGCCAACGGCCGGGAGTTCGCCACTTGTGGATACTGGATTACCGCGAAGAGTTACATGAGCCATTCGTTAAGCCTGCCATACCTGCACCGATCCAGCGGAGTCGGGTATGCGCTATGCGGGTTTTGGTCTGCCTCGGCGCACCGATTGAAATATCGAAACTGAAAACAGTGCGATCACGACCCACCATTGATATTTCTCGATGTAGTTGAGAAATGAGCGAATTTGATCCTCGAAGATTCTTCCGCCTTGCCATAGCACGGCGAGTTTGATCGCAATTCCCACCATGAGTAGCGGCACAAAGCGTCGCGGCGGCATCTTGCGATGACCAAGCATGAGGCACACGATGTTGCTGCCTGGCATGAGCACAAGAGTGACCGAGCCGGCCCTGTCCACGATCCGCTCTGTCCAGCGATAGATGGCCGGTAGTTCACCCATATTGCTTTCGACCCAACCAAGTGCCCGGGCTCCGTACCACTTACCTACCAAGTACAAGGCGATTCCGGCGATGAGCACTCTGGTAAATCCGATGACAAGATACGGAAGCAGGTCGATGTACGGCACTGAGCCGAACAGGTTTCGATTTCGCGAACTGAGGGTGAGAACCCAAACTGGATGATCGTCGACAAGAGCTGGGCCGATGTTGCTGCCAATTGTTCCAATGACGAACAGCAACGATGTCAGCGTCAAGACCGCTTTGCGCACGCAGAGCACCGTAGTTGCTAACTTGATGCCTTACGCAAACCGGTAGTGGGGAGAGGTAATTAATGAAGGGTTTAATGCAAGAAACTCCGCTCACGTTGGTGCATCTGTTTGAGCGAGCAGAGAAGTATCACCGTGATAAGTCGATAGTCACGGCCACAGCGACGGGCAGAGAGCGCACGACTTATGGCGATTGGGCCGCGAGGACTCGACAACTGGGCGGAGTTTTGAACAAACTCGGAATCTCAAGTGACGGTCGCGTGGCGACATTCGCCTGGAACACGGCGCGCCACCTGGAGCTCTACTTTGCCGCGCCCTGCAGTGGACGAGTGTTGCACACGTTGAATATTCGTTTGTTCCCAGAGCAGCTCACCTATATTGCCAACCATGCCGCCGATGAGGTGATATTTGTTGATCGATCTCTTTTTGCGCTTCTTGCCCCGCTGCTACCGACGTTCACCACGGTGAAACACATCGTGGTGATGGACGATGGCAAGGGAGTCGTTCCGGATTCGGTTGACGGTATGCAGTTGCACGATTACGAACAACTGATGGAGGGAACTCCCGGTGTCGATTTCTCTGTGACGGATGAAAATATGGCAGCAAGTATGTGTTACACGAGCGGAACGACCGGAAACCCAAAGGGAGTTGTCTACAGTCATCGCTCGACTTTCTTACACACGATGGGAGCAATGACGGCAAACTCGCTCGGCGTCCGCGAAAGCGACATCATCCTTCCCGTCGTGCCAATGTTTCACGCCAACGCATGGGGTCTCGCCCATGCGGCGGTTGCCTCGGGGGCAAGTCTGGTTATGCCTGGTCCAGATCTTTCGGGAAAGGCAATTGCCAATTTGATTGTCGAAGAGAAAGTCACTGTTGCCGCCGGAGTTCCCACAATTTGGATGGCTGTTTTGCCTGAACTGAAAGATCGCGACACATCATCGTTGCGTGCGATCCCGTGCGGCGGCTCGGCCGTTCCCAGAGCACTCAGCGAGGCGTACAGGGAAATGACTGGTCTACCAATTTTGCAGGCATGGGGAATGACCGAAACCAGTCCGATTGCCGCCGTATGCACAATGTCGGCGGCCGATCTCCTGCTTTCGGACGACGAACAGGCAAACCTGCGCACGACGGTTGGACAAATCAATTTCGGTGTGGAGTGCCGCGTTGTCGAACCAGGTACGACGAATCCGGTTCCGTGGGATGGCGAAACGAGCGGTGAACTTCAATGCGCGGGCAACTGGATAGCCGCGACCTATTACAACGATGAACGCGCGGGTGAAAGTTTTACTGCCGACGGATGGCTGCGCACCGGCGACGTGGCGACTATGGATGAAATCGGTCGGATACGACTCGTCGATCGAACAAAGGATTTGATCAAGTCCGGAGGCGAGTGGATTAGTTCGGTCGAGCTAGAAAACGAACTGATGGCCCATCCTTCGATTAAGGAAGCCGCCGTTGTCGGAGTGCCTCATCCGCAGTGGTCTGAACGACCGTTGGCCTGTGTGGTCTTGGAAGAAGGCTCCGAATTGAGCAGGGAAGAGATTCTCGATTTTGTTCGTCCCCGCGTAGCCAAGTGGCAAGTCCCAGATGATGTTGTGTTTATCGACGAAGTTCCCAAGACCAGCGTCGGAAAATTTTCCAAGAAAACTCTGCGCGATCGATTTTCCGACCACAAATTGCCAACCTAATCGGAGAGTCGTCCGGAGCCGATTACCCGCTGAAGGAACCGCTGGGTTCGTTCGTCCTTTGGATGGGAAAAAATCTGTTGCGGCGGGCCCTCCTCAGCGATCGTCCCCGCAGAGAGAAAACAAACGCGGTCGCTAATCTCTCTGGCAAACGCCATCTCGTGAGTGGCGAATAGCAAGGTGATTCCGCTGCCTTTGAGTTCGCGCACAACATCCAACACTTCACCGACCAGTTCTGGGTCGAGCGCAGACGTAATTTCATCGAGAAGCAACACCTCTGGATTAAGCGCGAGTGCCCGGGTAATCGCAACCCGCTGCTGCTGACCACCCGAGAGTTGGTCTGGATACGTCTTGGATTTGTCACCAAGCCCAAATCGGTCTAGTAATGAGTTGGCCTGGTCGATGGCCGAATCCTTTTCGATTCCAAGAACCTTGGTCAGTGCCAGAGTGATATTGCGCTCTACAGTCATGTGCGGAAAGAGATTGAAACTTTGGAACACGATGCCGATTCGCCTTCGTATCGGATTCGGATCTCTCCCGATTTTGGTGATCTCAAGATCCTCGAGGTGGATCGATCCGGCGTCGATGGGCTCGAGCAAATTAATGCATCGAAGAAGCGTGGTCTTGCCGGAACCGCTGGCTCCGATGAACGAAATGACTTCTCCTGCACCAATATCGATGGAAATGTCGTTTAGAACCCGGTTGTTGCCGAACGCCTTGCTGACATTCTTGAGACTCAACTTAGTACTCATCGGATCCTCGTCGCGGTGGTTCGCTGTCGTTCCCTCGCCAGCAGCCAGTCGGTTGTTCTGGTGAGAGGAATTGTGATGACGAGAAAGAGAATTGCGGCGCCAATATACGGAGTGAAGTTGGCGAACTTTGCCTTGTCAATTCCCGCTTGGCGAAGAATCTCAATCGGTCCAATGAGACTGACGAGTGCCACGTCCTTCTGCAAACTGACGAGATCATTCATCAGCGGCGGAACCACTCGCCTGAGCGCCTGGGGCAACACAACATGGCGCATCGTTTGCCCACTGGAGAGTCCAAGTGATCTAGCCGCGGCGCGCTGGCTCTCATGCACGCTTTCGATTCCGGCCCTGAACACTTCCGCCACATATGCGCTATATGTGAGACCCAACGCCACCGAACCCCACAGCAGCGGGCTGTTCCACGGTCGCTCGAGGCCAACTCCCGGCACGCCAAAGCCGATCAGGTATATCCACAAAATGACCGGTACTCCGCGCATGACATCGGTGTAGCCGATGACAAAAAGTCGCAGCGGAAACAGAGCGGGATTGCGTGTATTTCGGGCCACCGCAATGAGCAGTGCCGTAATCACGATTGCCGGCGTCGTCCATAGAAAAATTTTGATGTCAAGGACAAAAGCGTCGGCGAGCCTGGGGAACGAATCGACCAATCGCTCCCCGTTGAAAAATGACTGCTTGACACGATGCCACCTGGGCATCTTGGGTATGAAATAGACGAGCGCAGCAATGACAATGGCGGTACTAAGCGCGGCAATTGCCGAACCGCGCCGCCGCTGTCGTTGTTCGAACTTTTGACGTTCGTTGGTGACTTGCGTATGTCTACCGAATTGATTGATTAGCCAAGACTAATGACGGGTGCATTGGTCTTGTCCGCCAACCAAGTCTTTTCAATCTCGGCAAGCTTGCCGTCGTCTTTCAGTGTCTGAAGCGCAACGTTGACGCATTCCACCAGCGGATTGCCGAGGTCGAATACAAGTCCAAACTGATCGGCGGCGAATCCTTCGCTTGCAGGAAACTGACCGATCACTTTCGAACCTTCAATTTCAACCGCGCTGATGTAAAACGCTGTGGGTAAATCGACAACGATTGCGTCGATCTGTTTTGCCTCAAGGGCCGCTTTCGCCGCGGCGTTGTCGTCGTATACATACGGCTCGGATGTTGGCTTGATCACCGAGTTAATGAATTCGAGGCTTGTCGTACCCGACTGCACACCGAATTTGAGTCCCTGCACATCGGCCAGCGTCGAAGCCGTCGCCGCTGCTGAGTCTGCGAATCCGACGATTGCCTGATTGGTCGTGTAATAGGGATCGCTGAAACTTACTGTTTGCTTGCGCTCATCGGTGATTGAGTACTGCTGAAGATTGAAGTCAAAGTTTTTTGCTCCAGGCTGAATCGCTTCATCGAAACTGGTGCGAACCCATGACACTTCGTCATTAGAAAATCCGAGTTCGTTGGCCACCGCGTATGCGACCGCTGCTTCAAATCCCTCTCCGCTTTCCGGAGCGTCATTCTCGACCCATGGCGAAAATGCGGGATTTCCCGTGCCGATCACCAGCGAACCGTCGTTGAGCAATTTGCCCGAGGTGCATTCATTTCCTCCGGTTCCGGAAGCGGAATCACTACCGCATGCGGTGAGTGCTAGAGCAGCGACGCACGTAACGGCAAAAACTGAACGGAGGCGAATCGATCGCTTGAATGCGGAGTGCATGACATTGACCCTTCCATGGACGGTTGTAACGAAGAGGCAAGGGTACATGCCATCGCGCCCATAACTGGATTGATAATCGTGTCCTTGACAATGAGACAGTTTTAGTCTTATTGTCTCATTGTGGTCATGTCATCGACTCGTATCGCTCCACGGCAATTGAGCGATATTGAAACGAAGATTTTGGATTCGACCAAGACATGCCTCGAGAAGTGGGGAATGACACGGTTCACGGTGAGCGATGTGTGTCTCGCCGCCGGCGTATCGAGGGCAACCCTGTACCGATTATTTCCGGGTGGCAAGGAAGTGTTGCTCGAGTCTCTGCACGTCAGATCGTTGGACGAGTTTTTTGCCACTTTGTTAGAACGTGCCCAGGGCGCACAGTCGCTCGAGCAACTTCTTGTTCGCTGCATCGTGGTGGCGACCAACGAATTGCGCCACGATGAACATTTGGCGCTCATGCTGGCAACCGAGCCTGGCTCCACTCTCACTCAGTTCACAGTGGCCGGAATGCCTCGGATCGTACGCGTCGCATCGTCGTACCTGGCGCCGATGATTGCCGAATTTATTCCGCGCGATGAGGCGGACGATCTCGTCGAGGTGCTTGCAAGGCTTGTTGTTTCTTACTTCCTCGCTCCGTCCGATCGATTCGATTTTACAAATGAAGACAGCGTCAAGAAGTTTCTTCAATTACATCTGAACATCAACTAGACAGGGGCAGTTCATGTCAATCACCGCAAAAGAAAATCAGGCAATCATCGGCCGTGATCTGATCAATGACGTTGAGGCAATCCTCAGCATTCCAATGACAGATCCGAATGAAGTTGAGCACGTTGTAAAAAACAACGCGGACTCAATTTTCACGTGGGATTATTCACTCGCTCGTCCGCCCCTGCGCAAGTTGTATGAGAAGGCAAAGACCGGCCAGTGGAACAGCTCGATTGACATTCCATGGGAGATGGAGGTCGACATCGAAAAGACGATCGCCGCCGATCAGGCGGTCATCGGCAATGGAATCGATCCGGCATGGTACGC
>JBDTPW010000105.1:0-12456 GCA_039932495.1 Ilumatobacteraceae bacterium | reverse complement strand
CACTATTCGGCTGGCTGCAATCGCTGTATCCATTGTGGGCGACGCTCGACGAGGAATCAGCGTTCGTCTCGGCGTGGATCGGGTTGGCCGAACTCGCGCTTTCTGGCTGTACGACATCGACGGACCATCTGTACGTGCACCCAAAGGACGCCGGCGATCTTCTCTCCGCCGAAATCGCCGCGGCCGTGGAACTCGGCATCCGCTTTCACCCAACTCGCGGTTCGATGTCGTTGTCGCAAAAGGATGGCGGCCTGCCACCCGACAGCGTCGTCCAGGACCACGACCTAATTCTCGCAGAGTCCCAACGTGCGATTGAACGTCATCACGATCGAGATCACGGGGCCATGGTGCGAATCGCACTTGCTCCGTGCTCGCCGTTTTCGGTAACCAAGCAACTGATGATCGAGTCGGCAGAATTGGCGGAGAAGCAGGATGTTCGCCTGCACACCCATTTCGCCGAAAATATCGAAGACGATAACTATTCACTTGCAACCTTTGGGTGTCGTCCAACGCAGTATCTGGAACAAGTTGGATGGTGCACCGATCGAACGTGGGTTGCTCATTGTGTGATGCCAAACGCGGACGAGGTGCAACGCCTCGGTCGCGCCCACATCGGCGTTGCACACTGCCCGAGCAGCAATCTCATCTTGTCTTCCGGAGTTGCACCGGTAGTTGACTTGCGCGCGGCCGGTGTTCATGTTGGTCTTGGGGTCGACGGACAGTCGTCTGGTGATTCGGCATCGATGTGGATGGAGGCTCGCCAGACCATGTTGCTTGCCAAACTCAAAAGTGGCGCGGCGGCGGGCTCTGCTCGTATGGCATTGGAAGTCGCCACTCGTGGTGGAGCCGGATGTCTTGGCAGAGTGGGGGAGATCGGCGAAATTAGTCTCGGTGCCGTCGGCGATCTTGCCGTGTGGTCACTTACCGGCCCGCAATTTGCCGGAGCCATTGCCGATCCGATTGAAGCGTGGTTGCGTTGCGGGCCAGTTTCTGTTCGGGACACGATTGTGCACGGTCGGAGCGTGGTTCGAAACGGTCAATTAGTGAGCACAAAAGTTGACGAAATGCTCAGACAGCATCGACAACTGAGCGTTCGAATGCAAAAACATCGCAGTTAGCCTCAGCCACAGTGTTGCAGCATGTTGTCGTCACATACTTTGCAATTGCGTTTGCCGAGTTGCCGGACAAGACGATGTTGGCAACACTTATGCTCTCCTCGAGGTATCACAACCGATTGGCGGTATGGGGTGGAGTGACCCTTGGATACGCCTTCCACGTTATTGTCGCTGTTTCTCTAGGGGCGGTGTTGACCACGTTGCCACGTACACCAATTCAATTATTGGTCGGCGGTCTATTCATCGTCGGTGGCACCATGACATTGCGGATACATAGTGCCGACGACTCCAATTTGGTCAGCGGGCCGGCTCGGTTGAGTGGACCTCGAATCGTCTGGCTTGCCGCCTCAGTCATCCTCGTTGCCGAATTTGCCGATCTCACCCAATTGGCCACCGCCGGACTTGCGGTGCGATTCGACGATCCCATATTCGTCGCCATTGGCGCAATCCTTGCGCTGAGCAGCATTTCTGGAATCGGCGTACTTACCGGTTCGTGGATTCAGCGAAACTTTCCACTGCAGTTAATTCAAAGAGTTGCGGGAATTATGTTCCTCGTCATTGGTGGTTCGACAATTCTTGTGACGCTGTTCTAGACCGACCACTTCGACTGACCGAATCGATAGCCAACGCTGCGTACCGTTTGGATGAGGTTGGCATGTTCCTCGCCAAGTTTGGCGCGGAGTCTTCGAATGTGAACATCGACCGTTCGGGCACCTCCAAAATACTCATATCCCCACACGCGTGAGAGCAGTGTTTCGCGCGAGAGTACTTTGCCAGGATTCTGAGCAAGGAATTTCAACAGCTCATACTCCATGTAGGTGAGGTCAAGAGGTTGCCCACCAAATGATGCCTGATAAGTCTCTAGATTGAGCACCAACCTGCCGTATTCGACAAGTGCCTCGAGTTTGCCTGACAACTCGGTCCAGAATAAATGTCGTAGGCGCGCTTCTAGTTCGCGTGGGTGAAACGGTGCGAGACAGAAGTCATCGAATAGATCGTCGCGCAATTCCATGTCGGGTAGTTGGGCGCCGGTCACCATGACCAGAACTCGCTGCACCGGAGCATCGCGCTTACGCAATGATCGGCACAGTGCCCAACCACCTTCAGGATCGTCGTCACACATGACGATTGCGCCGGCCCATCCCTCGGTCGGTTCGTTTTTTGCGGCTTCTGCACCAGAGGCAACTGCCTTCCACCGGTATCCAGCCAAGTCGAGCGTGCGCGCTAAATCGACCGGTGGTGGAGAAGGAAAAACGACGATCATGCTATTTACTTGATCGCCGGTGGAGTTATACGAAGATTGAAGGGTCATAGAGCGCGCAGGTATCGACCGAGTTCAAATTGGCTGATATGTGTTTTATAGTCGCGCCACTCGTTTCGCTTGTTGCGAAGAAACCACTCAAAGATGTGATCGCCAAGAGCTTCTGCGACGAGAGTCGAGCCTTCCATCGCCCGCAACGCTTCGGAAAGTGATTGGGGCAGTTGGGCTATGCCAAGTTTGTCGAGCATGGCATCGTCCATTTCGAACAAATTGGCGTCCGCTTCGGCTGGCAATTCGTATTCTTCTTCGATTCCCCGCAATCCGGCGGCAAGAATCACAGAAAACGCAAGGTATGGATTGCACGCTGGATCGGGTGAGCGATATTCGATGCGTGTAGCCGACTCATTCTGGCGTTTTGGAATCGGGACTCTTATCAGTCCGCTTCGGTTATTGCGGGCCCACGAGACATGGACAGGGGCCTCAAAGCCGGGAACCAGGCGTTTGTAGCTGTTGACGGTTTGGTTAGTGACCGCGGTGATTTCGGCGGCGTGTCTGAGCAGTCCGGCCATAAATTGCTTGGCAGTCGTCGACAAATTGTATGGGTCGTCGAAGCTGTGAAACGCGTTGTCTTCGCCCGTAAACAGCGATAAATGCAAATGCATTCCGGATCCCTGAATTTTTTCCAACGGTTTAGGCATGAACGTGGCGTGCACGTTGTGTAAGGCGGCAATTTCCTTGACTACAAATCGAAATGTCATCACACTGTCCGCCATTGCCAGCGCATCGGTATGTCGCAGATCGATTTCATGTTGACTTGGTGCGTCTTCGTGAAAGCTGTATTCCACGGGAATACTCATCGTCTCGAGGGTCCGAATGGTTTCCTTGCGCAACGAACTGGCGATGTCTGTGCTCGTCAGATCGAAAAATCCCCCTTCGTCGAGGAGCTCGGGCTGCTGCCCCGTCACGGGTGGTGCGAAATAGAAGTACTCCATATCGGGGGCTACATAAAAGGAATAGCCAGCCTTGCGCGAGCGATCCAGATTGCGCCGCAATACTTGACGAGGATCGCCGTCAAACGGAGTTCCATCCAAGTGAGCGATGTCGCAAAAGACTCTTGCCTCTGCACCCTTTGGATCTACCCAAGGTAGGACTTCGAAGGTGTTGGCGTCGGGAATCGCCAACACGTCGCTCTCTTGGACCCGGCTGTAACCGTCGATCGACGATCCGTCGAACGACATGCCGTCGTTCATCGCGTTTTCCATTTCCGCCGGACTGATAGCAAAACTCTTGAGGTTTCCAAGTACGTCGGTGAACCACAATCGGACTAGTCGAATGCCGCGTTCCTCGACGGTGCGAAGCACGTAGTCACGCTGTTGCTCGTTCACGCCGGACATCCCCTAAGTCTGCCGTTTTGACGGCGTTTTTACTTAGATTTCTTTTTGTCTGATTTCTTCTTGCCGGACTTCTTGGAACTCGATGGAGTTTTGGCTGCGCTACACACCGTCTCCAAGATCAGACGAGTGACTACGTAGGGATCGGAGTTCGCATTCGGACGACGGTCCTCCGCGTATCCCTTCTTGTCCCGATCAACCTGCCAGGGGATCCGAACGGAAGCCCCACGATTGGAAACTCCAAACGTGAATTTATTGAATGGCGCTGTTTCATGCTTGCCGGTTAGGCGACTCTCAATGTCGTGACCGTAATTGCTCACATGTTCCATGATTCGGTTGCCCAATGCCTTGCACGCGTCCACGATCGGCTCATAACTGGAGCGCATCGCCGCGGTGGAAAAGTTTGTGTGAGCCCCCGCGCCGTTCCAATCACCTTGCTGCGGTTTGGCATCCAGCGAAATGACGACGTCGTAGTCCTCGGCGATTCGGCTGAGCAACCAGCGGGCGACATACAGGTGGTCGCTTACGGTGAGCGCATCTGACGGGCCAATTTGAAATTCCCACTGACCGGGCATCACCTCTGCATTGGTTCCGGAAATATCTAATCCTGCATCCAGACACGCTTGCGTGTGTTCCTCGATGATCTCTCGACCCATGACGCGACCGGCGCCCACGCCGCAGTAGTACGGACCTTGAGGTCCGGGCTCACCGGACAATTCAGGGAATCCCAACGGACGACCATTGAGTCGCATCATTGTGTATTCCTGCTCAATTCCATAGATCATTTTGTGGTCGGCATACTTCTTGGCCGCCGTCGCACATGCCGCACGGGTGTTGGTTGGGTGAGGCGCCCCTGTAGACGCGAGCAATACCTCGCACATCACCAAAATGTTTTTTCCGCCGCGCAGTGGATCGGGACAACTAAATACCGGATTGAGAATACAGTCCGACGATTCACCTGTTGCTTGCTCTGTGGAGGACCCATCGAATCCCCATATCGGCGGTGTCTTTTCGCCGCTTGGAATGATCTTTGTTTTCGATCGCAAAGTTGGCGTCGGTTTATGGCCGTCTAGCCAGATGTATTCAGCCTGATAAGCCATTGAATTCCCTTTCCTAAGGGAGGCGGTATTTGGTTGCTGGGTTGATGCTTGGCCGCCTCGGTACCCAAGCAATTGTTGCCGATGGGAGTTACTCTGCCGTTGCACAATTGTGAACGGAGCGTGAAGTTATTTATTGCGTATCCTGAAGTCGTGGCCGCAACCTCGGGCGTACTGCGAATTGGACTTGCCCAGATCAATCCCACGGTCGGGGATCTCGCGGGCAACGTGGCCCTCATCACCAGTACATATGACGAAGCCCTGGCGCAGGGATGTGACGTGGTCGCATTTACCGAACTGTGCATTAGCGGCTATCCGCCGGAAGATCTCGTCCTCAAGGCCGGCTTTGTCGCCGACAATCGCGCCGCCATGCTTCGATGTGCCAAGCACACCAGTGACTGCGTCGCAGTCATCGGCTTCGTCGATACCGACCAACAGGGGAGACTGTTCAACGCTGCGGCGATCTGTTCGGATGGAGTGGTCCGCGGCGTCTACTTCAAGGAGCTGCTACCTAATTACGGCGTTTTTGATGAACAGCGATATTTCACGTCCGGCCTTGATGTACACAATCGGCCAAATCTGTTTCGAATTGGCGGCGTATTAGTAGGTATCACCATTTGCGAAGACATCTGGACCGCAGACGGACCAGTTCGCACTCAAGCCCAGGCTGGTGCAGCCCTCAATCTCAACATCAACGGATCTCCGTTTCATCGAGGAAAAATCGACGAGAGAGAAAAGATGCTGAGCGAGCGTGCCAGAGTGAATCACTGTGCGGTGGCCTACGTCAACCAGGTAGGCGGCCAAGACGAGTTGGTTTTCGACGGTGGGTCGATGTTGTTCTCCAATGACGGAACTTTGCTAGCGCGCTCACCTCAATTTGTCGATGACTTGCTGGTAGCCGACCTCGAATTTCCGCCGCGTGAAACCAGCACCGATTCCGTTGTTGTTGATGTGTCGACCGTTGCTAAACGCCAAACCTCGGTCGCTCGTGCGGTAATCACCCCGCGGTGCACAGATTTTGAAGAGTTGTACGGGGCACTTGTCGTGGGAGTTCGCGATTACGTCAGGAAAAACGGGTTTACCGATGTCGTCATCGGATTGTCTGGCGGAATTGACTCTGCATTGGTAGCCACATTGGCCACCGAAGCGCTTGGCGCCAATCACGTTCATGGCGTTTCAATGCCATCACGATATTCGAGCGTCGGTTCCGAAATGGATGCGGCAAAGTTGGCAGCGACTTTGGGTATCGAGTTGCAGACGATCTCAATAGAACCGGCATTTCAGGCCTACCTGGACATGTGCGCGCCAAGTTTTGCCGGCAAACCTGTCGATCTCACAGAGGAAAATTTGCAGAGCCGAATTCGCGGCACCACTCTGATGGCATTATCCAACAAGTTTGGTTGGATGGTGCTGACTACCGGCAACAAGAGCGAACTGGCCGTGGGATATTTCACCCTTTATGGCGATTCGGCAGGTGGATTCGCCGTAATCAAGGATTTGTTGAAAACGACCGTGTATCAATTGTGTGCGCACATCAATCGACGCACTGGAACGGAACTCATACCTCAAGCAATCATCGATAAACCGCCATCGGCGGAACTTCGGCCGGATCAACGCGACGACCAAAGCTTGCCGCCGTATGACGTGCTTGATGCAATCCTCTCGCTGTACGTCGAAGACGATCGAACGGCAGCGGAAATTATCGCGCTTGGACACGAGCCCGAGCTTGTGCGACGGGTAGCCAGACTCGTCGACCTCAACGAATACAAGCGCAGGCAGGCACCGCCAGGAGTCCGGGTGTCGATGAAGGCATTTGGCAAGGACCGTCGCTTGCCGATTACGAATGCGTATAGGGGTTAGTTCAACAGCGATTGCGGGTTATGGACGCCACCAAGTTGTCGGAACAACAAGATCGCCGCCGATGCGGTGAGCGCGAATAGTCCGCCAATAAGCGCCGGCGCGGAAATCCCATATTCTGCATAAGCCGCGGTGGCAACTAGCGACATTGAGGCGCGACCTAAAGTTCCGCCGCCGAGCACCCAACCCATTCCGGTACCAGGACTATTTTTCACGAGTTGAGTTGCCACCGGCAACATACTGACAATCGAAAATTCGAAGCCCATCAGATACATCCCCACCGCAACGAGTCCGACGGCGAGATGATTCGACCCGAGTGCCAACATCGCCGCTGCGGGCACCATCAAGAACGAACCGATGGCGATACTGCGCTCTTTGCCCCATGCGTCTGTTCGCTTCGCACTGTTTAGTGTGGCAAATAGTTCGACGGCACCTAGTCCAAAACCAACCGCCGCAATTCCGGCAGGGCCATATCCAAATTCGTCGCCGAGCCATGCCCCGAACGTGACGAATACGCACTGGCTTGCCGCCATCAGGCAGTACGAAGAGCCAACCACAATCCAACCGCGGCCGTTGACACGGTGAACGTGATCGGCGTCGCGAATATGAACCGTTCGCGGTTCGGAATCAACGCGCTTGACGATAATGATCATCATCACGGCTACGCCGGCCGCCCCAAGTGCAAAACCGCCGCGCCAACTAGTGAGTGCTGTGGCAACTCCCATCGCCGAAACCCCTATGAGCAATCCCAATGCCCAGGCAGACTCGGTGATTCCAACAATGCGACTTCGTCGCTCGTACGCAACGTGATCGGCGATCCATGCGCCGAGACCCAAATCGAAGAACAATTTTGTCGTACACATGAATGTGATACCAACCGCAAACAAAACTGGGTTTGGTGCCACTGCGGCCATCAATGCTCCGGCTGCGGTACCACCAAGCCCCAACAGCATCGCGTTTCGATGCCGCAAACGATCGACAAACCGGCCAGCAAATGGTGATGCCAGACCGGAGAGTTCGGAAACAAACATGGCCACGCCCAGTTCAGGCAGCGAGATGTTGAAACCTTTGGCGATCACTGCCAGAAATGGCGGAGCAAATCGGTAACAGGCATTTGCCGTTATCCGGGCGAAGGTGACGGCGGTGATGTTGTTGCGAACTTGTGGTGCAAACGAGTCGTCAAGTCGTCCACCAAACACGAACAATGACGCTACAGCGTGTCGCCACCCGGAAGATCGGCGAGCAACGTGACGATGTCACCGGCGACAACGCGTCCGTCACCAAGAACGTGAAACCAGCAACCGCCGAGGTTAGGAAGTCTCGGATTTCGAACCCCAAGTGTGTGACGCAACGTGCGAATGACACCGCTATGACTGATAATGAGAGCGGTGCCATTTTGACAACGACTGGCGATGTCGGTGATGGCATCGGAAAATCGCTTGACGATTGATTCGTCTGACTCAAAACCTTCTGGCTTTCGTCGTGCCGCCAAATATCCGGGCCACCGCGACTCGATTTGTTGTCGTGTCAATCCCTCCCACGGCCCGATGTTTGATTCCTGCAATCGTTCGTCTACTTGGACGGGACCGATGCCGAGGAATTCGGAAATGATGGTCGCCGTATGCAGAGCCCGTGTTAGATGACTGGCAACGATCATGTCGAAAGTGCCGAGTTTTTCGGCCGCCGCGTTGGCCTGTGCGATTCCCTCTTCGCTGAGATCAATGTTGGCCTGTCCCTGCCATCGTTCCTCGATGTTCCACAGCGACTGACCGTGGCGAATCACGAGTAGTCGGGAAACGACACCGTTTCCATTTTCGTTACCGATGTCGCGACCGCCTTTCACATTCCGAGACACGTCAAGGCAGGGTAGTGGCAAAGGTACGATGGGAATGTGGCTCAATTGCGATTGTTCGCCTCGGCGCGGGAAGCTGCGGGTACAGCGCATGACATTGTTCCTGGCGCGACGGTTGATGATGTGTTATCCGCCGCTGTGTCACGATTCGGGGGTGATTTTGCTCGCGTGTTGAAGACTTGTCGGGTGTGGATGAACGGTGAGCAGGTAAGTGGCTCCACTCCGGTGACAGATCGCGACGAAGTGGCCGTCCTTCCTCCGGTTTCGGGTGGGACTCTATGAGCAACTCAGACCTTTCGTCGCTTTCCCTTGTCCAGCTTCGGCAACAGCGCAACGAACTGCAGGCCCAAGAGGATGCTGTTTCCTTTGCTAGGCGAATGGCTCAAGGCAGGCTGGATATCGCCAACGATGAAGTTCGTCGCCGAACCGACAACACTCCAATTTCACAAAGTGTGACGACCAATCTCGCCGGCATTTTTGGTCAAGAGCATGGTGGCGGTTCGGCACGTCCGCCTCGTGAAACAAATGTCTCTCCTGACCACGCATTGGTACGCGAATTGGAGCGCCTATGTGAGGACATCGGTTTTGCCTCGCTGCGAACTCTTGACGATGAGTCGCTGAATCAAATGGTTGAGTCACTTCAGGTATTCGAATCTCAGCGGTCTGCCGAGCGACGGCAGCTGTTCGACAAAATTGACGAACTGACGGTCGAATTGGTACGTCGCTACAAAGACGGTGGCGCCGATATCGACTCAATCATGAACGACTAGAAGTCACCAACGTGACTGGTGCCTAAAATGACTAGTGCCCCAAATGACTAGTGATAGACGATTGCCCGATGTCGGAAACTTCATTCGTCAACAGCGAGAGGTGGCCCAAAAATCAATTCGCGATCTGGCCAAACTTGCTGGCGTCTCCAATCCGTATCTCTCCCAAATTGAACGCGGATTGCGCAAACCTTCCGCCGAGATACTTCAACAACTCGCCCGTGCACTTCAGATTTCTGCCTCGACGCTCTACGAGCGAGCGGGAATTCTTGATCCTCAAGAGTCGTCGACAACCGCGGTCGCCGACGCCATCGCCAACGACAAACGCCTGAACCAAGAGCAAAAGCACAGCCTGCTGACCGTATATAGGAGCTTCACGAGCGATCCCATTCCTGACTAGTCGGAATAACCGACTAATCAGATAGGTTTTATCTCCCATGCAGCGTGTTGCAGTGCTTTCGATGCACACCTCACCATTAGCCCAACCGGGCTTTGGAGATGGTGGCGGAATGAACGTATATGTTCGCGAACTTGTCTCCGCCTTGGCCAATACTGGCGTGCAATGCACTACATATACACGAGCATGGAAGGCCGGTCTTCCGACCACCGTCTCGGTCGAACCAAATCATCGTGTCGTCCACATTCCTGCTGGATCGTTCGATCTACCCAAAGATGATCTTCTTGGGGTCGTCGATGAATTCACCGACGGGGTCGCCAGTCATATTGCCAGTACGGGCGGAACCGATCTTGTGCATGCCAACTATTGGTTGTCTGGGCTTGCAGGACACAAACTTAAGCACGAATTGAACTTGCCGTTGATCACTACGTTTCACACTCTTGCCAGAGTGAAAGGTCTTGGCGGCGACGTCGAATCGGAAATCAGAGAAAAGGCAGAACTTGAAATTATCGGTTGTACCGATGCGATTTGCGTGAGTTGTAGTGAGGAAAAGATTCAATTTGAAATGCTGTATGGAAATTCGCCAGGCGCAATCGAAGTTGTCGCACCTGGAGTGGAACGAGCGTTTTTCTCGCCAGGAGATCGCCGCGGGGCTCGCCGAGCGTTACGACTCGGGAACGGTCCGATGTTGTTGTTCGTCGGCCGAATTCAACCGCTGAAGGGACTCGACATTGCGGTCCGTGCGCTCGCCGAACTCGATCGAGCCGACGCTCAGCTCATAGTTGTAGGTGGTGCGAGTGGAGTCGAGGGCGAGTCCGAACTTCGCCGGGTCAATTCGATAATCGGAGAGCTTGGATTGGGCGGAAGAGTCCACTTCTATGATCCGCAACCACATCATCTGCTCTCCACGTTTTATCGCGCGGCCGACGTTGTGCTCGTTCCTTCACGTAGCGAAAGTTTTGGGCTCGTCGCCCTAGAAGCCGCTGCCTGCGGGGTGCCAGTCGTAGCCACGTCGGTCGGCGGTCTGATTTCACTAATCGATCATGGACGCACCGGATTTCTCGTGCCACAGCGCGACGCCGTTGGATTTGCTGGCTATGCGGCGCGGCTCCTTGATGATCCAGTCTTGGCCTTGTCGATGGGGACGGCCGCCGCCGAGGGCGCCAAAAAATACTCCTGGCAGTCCGCGGCGTTGCGGGTTCGCAGGGTATACAGCGAACTCTTGGCTCGCGATCTCGTCGCATGTAACTAACTTCGCCGCCGATGGGCCAGTTGTTCGACGATTCATCGCTGGCCGATCTGGAAGCACAGATTGATGGTTGGCTCGACCGTATTCGACGCGGTAATCCGACGGTAAGCGCGGTCGATCGCGGCGACGGTGACGAAGTTCGATGGTATGTACGGATGCGTGGCGAAGAAAAAGAGTTCACCACGGTGTGGCTCACACTTGGTCAACGGACTTTGAAATACGAAACCTATGTAATGCCCGCACCGAGAGAAAACGCCGAACAACTGTACGAATCACTGTTGCGCCGCAACGAGAAACTTGTCGGCGCCCGATTCTCCATCGGCGACGAGGACGCGGTGTTTCTTCGGGGGGAATTGTTTCTCACCAGTGTCACCGAATTCGAACTAGATCGAATCATTGGCACGCTCTTCGCGACCGTCGAACAATGCTTTCGACCACTGTTGCAAATTGGATTTGGAACTCAATTGCGGCCTGGGAAGTCGTCGGGTTGACTTCGGCCCACATGGATAGCCTTCTCTAGGTGAATGGTTCCGCGATCACATTTATAGGCGGCGGAAACATGGGCTCGGCCCTTGTTGGCGGACTGATCAACAAAGGTTGGTCGCCCGAGATGATCACTGTCGTCGAATTGTCGGCCGAGCGTCGCGTCGAACTCGGCACGATGTTTCCACAAGTAAGCGTGTCCGAGGTGACCGAATCGTGCGAGTCGGTTGTCATCGCGGTGAAGCCGGCCGCCGCCGTCGAAGCGTGTCGAGTCGCTGCTCTGGCTGGCGCCAAGCGCGTCTTGTCGATAGCAGCAGGCATCAGCATCGATGCTTTGCAACAAGTCTGTGGAGATTCGACGGCGGTAATTCGGGCAATGCCCAACACTCCAGCGCTCATTGGCCAGGGTGCCTCTGCTATCTCGTTTTCGCCGCACAGTGCGGAGACCGACATTGCGTGGGCGCAAGAGGTGCTGGAATCGGTGGGAACCGTCGTGCGGATACCCGAAACAGACATGGATGCGGTGACCGCGATTTCCGGATCGGGGCCCGCATATGTGTTCTTACTCGCCGAAGTTCTAATTGACGAATCAATTAGGCAAGGTATTGATCCAATCGTTGCCGAACTACTGGTGAGGCAATTGTTGGTCGGCTCTGCGGCGTTACTTTCGACAAGTGTGCAAACCCCTGCGGTATTACGGGAGCATGTCACTTCACCCAATGGCACGACCGCGGCGGCAATAGCGGCCTTGGAGCATGCGGGGTTTAGGGAAGCATTTTCAAAAGCCATCGCCGCCGCTGTTCGCCGAAGCCGCGAACTGGGCTCTTAGGCCGTCAAGAGAATTTCTGAGAAAGTCGTCAGATATTTTCCACATGGGCAAAAAGGTGAATAGGGTATGTCGAGGGTCACGATCACCGGGCGGGGTAACCCCTCAGCCGGGAGTCGCGCTTGCAAGAGTGCGCCGTTTGGGCCGATGCCGTCGGGGGG
>JBDTPW010000104.1:0-7505 GCA_039932495.1 Ilumatobacteraceae bacterium | reverse complement strand
GAGACCTTCATTGAGGACGTCCAACATCTCCAGAAACGAAGCGTCGCTACTGACCTGCGGAAGTACGTGAGTTTCAAAACGACCTGAGTCACTTGGACCGCTTTGGCGCCAAATCTTGAGCGTGATGTTCGTCAGATGGCTCATTTGTAACTCCTTGTAGCCACATGAACACCTTCAAACTCGAGTTCCTCTACATTGCGCCGAGGATTCATCGGGTCGCCAGTCCATTCCCATGCCGCCACATGACTGAATTTCTCGTCATCGCGCAAAGCCTCTCCTTCGGCGGTCTGGTACTCGGTGCGGAAGTGTGCGCCACAGCTTTCCTCTCGGGTGAAGGCATCTCGACACATCGCCATGCCAAGTTGAAAGAAGTCATCGACGCGAGCTGCCTTCTCCAACGTTTGGTTCACCGATTCACCAGACCCGGTGACGCGCAAATCCTTTTTGAATTCGTCATACAGAACCGGTAGATCAGATAATGCCTGTTCTAGGCCGCCGCGTGTTCTCTCCATCCCGCAGTTATCCCAAATGATCCGTCCCAACTGACGATGAAACCAATCTGGAGAGCGCGTGCCTTTGATCGCCAAATACCCTTCGATTCTTGCCCTGGCCTCGTTTTCCGCCGTCTTGAAGGCCGGATGATCAGTCCCTGGAATTGGTTTGTTGAGCAGCGATGCAAGCCCATTGTTGATCGTCGACGGCAAAACAAAGTACCCGTCGGCAAGACCCTGCATTAGTGCCGAGGCCCCGAGCCGATTGGCCCCATGATCGGAGAAATTCGCTTCACCAATTGAATACAAGTTTGGAATCGTCGTTTGCAATTCGTAGTCAACCCACAGGCCACCCATCGTGTAATGCGATGCGGGATAGATGCGCATCGGCGTGTCGTACGGATTCTCCCCGGAAATTCGCTCGTACATTTCGAATAGGTTCCCGTAGCGCTCCTTCACAACATTGCGACCAAGTCGCGAGATGGCCTCGGCAAAGTCGAGAAACACACCATTTTTCAGCGGCCCAACACCGTGACCCTGGTCGACGACTCGCTTGGCCGCCCGCGAGGAAATGTCTCGCGGGGCCAAATTGCCATAAGTCGGGTACAGCCGCTCAAGGAAGTAGTCGCGCTCTTTCTCTGGAATCTCGTGGGCCGCGCGAGTGTCATCCGATCTTGTGGGAACCCACACCCTGCCGTCGTTGCGCAGTGATTCGCTCATCAACGTAAGTTTCGATTGTTCGTCGCCGCTTTGCGGAATACATGTTGGATGAATTTGGGTAAAACATGGATTGGCAAACATTGCCCCTCGCCGATGGGCACGCCATATCGCCGTCACATTGCAATTCACCGCGTTCGTCGACAGATAGAACACGTTGCCATATCCACCGGTTGCAAGCACCACCGCGTGCGCAGCATGCGACTCAATTTCTCCAGTGAGCAAATCGCGAACGACAATCCCGGCACAGCGACCGTCAATGACAACGGTGTCGATGAGTTCGGTGCGATCAAAGAGGCGCACGCCGCCAAGACCTATCTGTCGCGACAATTGTTGATACGCCCCAAGCAAGAGTTGTTGTCCCGTTTGACCACGTGCGTAGAAGGTTCGACTCACCTGGGCGCCACCAAAACTACGATTATCCAACAATCCGCCATACTCGCGGGCAAACGGAACTCCCTGGGCCACCATCTGGTCGATGATGTCGACCGAAACTTGGGCAAGTCGATGCACATTCGCTTCTCGCGAACGGAAGTCGCCGCCTTTGATTGTGTCGATGAACAATCTGTTGACCGAATCACCATCGCCTCGATAGTTCTTGGCCGCATTGATTCCGCCCTGTGCCGCAATCGAATGGGCTCGGCGAGCAGAGTCGTGAAATGTGAAGGCATCAACTTGATAGCCGAGTTCAGCCAATGTGGCCGCCGCGGATGCGCCGGCAAGACCTGTACCGACAACAATGATTTTGAACTTGCGCTTGTTGCTTGGATTGATCAACTTGGCGCTTTCCTTATAGCTATCCCATTTCTCTGGCAGCGGACCAGAAGGAACCTTGGAGTTGAGTGCTGTCATTGAACTACTCCGGCAAGAACGGCGATGGGAAACGAAACGTTTCCAACCACGATGATCGTGGCAAATGCAGCAGCGAAACCACGTCGCCATGTGTTGAATCGAGGATTGCTCCATCCGAGAGATTGGAAGATGCTCCACGCACCGTGGAACAGGTGGATGCCAAGCAAAATATTGGCCACAATGTAAAACACCGACACCGGCCATCTATCGAGGCTGCGGACGATGTTGTCGTACACGGCGCCACGAACAAATGTGGAATCGGTACCGGTGGCATTGACGACGCCGAAGGTGAGATCGAGAAGGTGCCAGACGAGGAACGCCAAGACAATAATTCCCGTCCAACGCATCGTTCGGCTGGCGAAGTTGGCGACTTGATAATCGCGGGGACCCTGGTATTTGACCGGCCGTGCCTCATGATTGAGTTTTGTTAGTGACCAAGCCGCATGTATGTGGGCGATCAACATGAGGATCAGCCCTCCGCGCAGAATCCATAGGACGACGCCTTTCGGCGCGATGGGATACAGCAATTCCCACAGGAAATCCGAGTAATGGTCGATATCGGCGGCGCCGAGGTACATCTTGAGGTTCCCCAGCATGTGGAACAAGACAAAACCCATCATCGCGATGCCGCTGATCGCCATGACGTACTTCTTGCCCACCGCCGTGGAATACAGATCGGTAAAGAACCAGCGGCGGCGGCGAACCGAAATCGCAGTACCACTAACAGGGACTCGGCGGGAGGTAGTGGTCTTGGCCATAGGGAACCGACTTCACGCTAGTTGTTGTCCCCTATATATAGGTCTCTTCGCGGTGGTGTGAATGGCGTCTCAGCCAACGCAGTAAAGCGCATTTCGCTTGTTAGCCACTGGATTCTCTACACTTTGCGAGACACATTCCATAAGGGCGCCAACAGGCGGTCCCCCCACCAAAAAGTTGGAGAGATAACTCGTGACGTCATTACTCGCATCCGAAGGCGGCTGGCAGGAATTCACCCTCAAGGGTGGTGAGTGGCTCATTCTTGCAACGTCTGGATTGGCCGCCGTCCTGGCCTTGGCAGTTGGTTGGTTTCTCGCGGTCAGGGTACTCAAGGAGGACCAGGGCACCGTCAAGATGCAGGAGATTTCTCGTTCCATCCAAGTTGGGGCGTGGGCATATCTCAAGCGGCAGTTTCGCACGATTGGTGTCATCCTCATTCCCGTTTCGGCTGTGGTGTTTCTTACCAGTGTCTCGATTTCTAAGACAAACGGCGAAGAGGCATTGAGTTTCATATCATCAGGAATTTTCCGGACCGTAGCATTCTTGCTTGGAGGCATCGCCTCTGGCCTCACCGGTTATATCGGAATGACGCTGGCAACCAGGGGTAACGTTCGCACCGCCGCGGCGGCCCGTCGCGGGTCACTGCCACAGGCACTGCAGATTGCCTTCCGCACCGGTGGCGTCGCCGGAATGTTCACCGTTGGGCTCGGTCTGCTCGGTGCAACAATAATTATTGCGATTTTTCAAAACACGAGTTCGGCAATGCTGATTGGATTCGGATTTGGTGGCTCACTATTGGCTTTGTTTTTGCGAGTGGGTGGTGGAATCTTTACCAAGGCGGCCGATGTTGGTGCCGACCTGGTAGGCAAAATTGAAGCAGGGATTCCCGAAGACGATCCGCGTAATCCGGCCACAATCGCCGACAACGTGGGCGACAATGTGGGCGACTGTGCCGGCATGGCCGCTGACCTGTTCGAGAGTTATGAGGTCACGCTCGTGGCTTCAATCATTCTGGGCGTGGCCGCATTTAAGTCGATCGATGCAAACCCCGCCCTTGGATTGGTGTTTCCACTCGCCGCCCGGGCAATCGGCGTCGTTGCCTCCATCGCCGGAGTGTTTGCGGTGCGTGCCCGTGAGGGAGAAACAAATGCGCTGAAGCCGATCAACAGAGGATTTGCCGTTGCCGGGATAATTACTGTCATCGGAACCTTGGCGCTAGCGCTCATGTATGTCGGCAACGACAAGTTCAACGCCGGTTGGCGTGTGTTTGGTGCCGTTGTCGTTGGTCTGGTTCTGGCCCAAGTACTGAGCCGTCTCACCGAATATTTCACCGGCACCGAGTACGGCCCAGTCCAGGAAATAGCCGCATCCACGGAAACTGGTCCGGCGACCGTGGTGTTATCGGGAACTTCGTCGGGTCTTGAATCATCGGTGTATGCAATCATCTGCATCGCTGTTGCCCTCGGAGCCACAATATGGCTCGGTGGCGGAAACATCCAGTTCTCGCTCTATTTAGTGGCTCTGTGCGGAATGGGCATGTTGGCCACCACAGGTGTCATCGTCTCAGAGGACACATTTGGACCGGTGGCCGACAACGCCGCCGGGATCGCCGAGATGGCAGGAGAATTCTCCGGCGAGTCGCAGAAAATTCTGGTCAATCTCGATGCCGTGGGCAATACCACCAAGGCCGTGACCAAGGGTTTTGCAATCGGATCAGCGGTCATTGCCGCAGTCGCGCTTTTTGCTTCGTACATCGAAACCATCGCCAGCGAACTCGGCTTGAAAGATGTGGCCGGAAAACTACTGGAAGGTAAGGCTATTTTTTCGGCTCCGGAAACTCAAATCAATGTCGCCGATGTAAAAATATTCATCGGCCTTCTGATTGGCGGATCGGTGGCATTCATGTTTTCTGCGTTGGCGATTCGCGCGGTCAGTCGAACCGCCGGGGTTGTCGTCCAGGAAGTACGCAAGCAGTTTGCCGATGGCGGGATCATGGCCGGAACGAAACAGCCGGATTACGCGCCGGTCATAGATATTTGCACCGCGGCTTCGCTTCGTGAACTGACCACGCCTGCCCTCTTGGCGGTTCTTACTCCCGTCATCGTTGGTTTTGGCATCAGTTATCTCGCCCTCGGCGGATTTCTCGCCGCCGTCATTCTCACCGGCCAGTTGATGGCTAACTATTTGAGTAATTCCGGCGGCGCATGGGATAACGCCAAGAAATACATCGAGGACGGCCACCACGGCGGCAAAGGATCCAATGCGCATAAGGCAGCGGTCATTGGCGACACGGTTGGCGACCCATTCAAAGACACCGCTGGACCTGCGCTGAATCCGTTGATCAAGGTCATGAACCTTGTTTCGTTGCTCATTTTGCCGGCAATTATCAACTTGCGCCACAACACCGCCGGCCGATATTCCATCGCGGGTGTAGCACTCGTCATCCTTGCCATCGCAATTGCATTCTCGCGTCGCAAGACCAAGAGTTTGGTCGACGCATAGTTGCCATGGTGCTAGCCCTGTTCAATATTGAACAGTGGCTGAATTCCGGTGGCCTCGTCTTGCTGGCGGGCATCGTCTTTGCCGAATCGGGTTTGCTGGTCGGATTCTTTCTTCCCGGTGATTCCCTGCTGTTCATCGCCGGATTCCTCGCCTCCTCGGCTGGCGGTCGAGTCTTGCCACCGTTGCCAGCGGTCGCGGGGGTAACGGTTATCGCAGCCATCGCCGGAGATCAGTTCGGCTATTGGATTGGTCGACGAATAGGTCCGACTTTGTTTGATCGCCCAAAGTCTCGACTGTTTAATCCGCAACACGTGGTTCGCGCCCATCGATTCTTTGATCGCTATGGGGCAAAGACAATTGTGTTGGCCCGATTTGTTCCGATCGTGCGCACCTTCGCCCCGATTGTTGCCGGGATCGGCACGATGAAGTATCGAACGTTCGTGATGTACAACGTTCTTGGCGGCCTGATTTGGGGAGTTGGTGTTACCACGCTCGGGTATTACCTCGGCGAGATTGAGATCGTCAGAAACAACATTGAGATTGCCATTGTTGTGGTTATTTTAGTTTCATTGCTTCCCGTGTTTTTCGAACTTGTCAAGCATCGCAAAAGTGTCGTCAAGCAATTCGATCAATAGCGTCGAGATATGAACATTCGCTACCTCAGCCAAGAATGGATCGACGCCATCGCAGATATGGTTCTGGCAAGCGACACACTTCAATCACTTGGCAAAAAGCACACGTTTGGACTCACACAAGTTGTCACCTCGACTCCGTACGGCGAGGTTCAGTACCACCTTCAAAGCGGTAACGGCAGCATTGAGTTTGCGGCCGGCGAGGCGAACCCCGAAAACGTGCGATTCGTCCAAGATTTCGCCACTGCCACCGCGGTGGCGACTGGCAAATTGAATTCGCAAGAGGCATTCATCAATGGTCACATTCGATTCAGTGGCGACCACCAATGCCTGATCGATGCACAAGAGGTCTTTGCCCTGTTGGATCAAGTTTTTTCATCGGTTCGAGCACGAACCGACTACTTCTAGTCGAGGCTCAGCGCCGTCATTGACAGCGAACCTAACTCGTAACCCTCGATCAACACGCTGAGCGAAGATTGTGCCGCCTGGGCGAGTCCGGCGATGTACACGACGGGAAGGAAATGCTCAATTGTTGGTACCGCTTTGCGCGCGTCGGGATGATCGAGCAGACCAACTATGTCGCCTGGCGAGTTGCCGGTAAGTATCCGCCGTGCTTCCGAGTCGAACCGTTGTGCCCAATCAATTCCACGACCGGGCATGTCCCCACGAACTAGCGACAAGTTGTGAACAATGTTGCCGCTGCTAATGATCAGCACACCTTCGTCCCGTAACGGGGCGAGAGCTCGACCGATTTCGAGATGGTAATGGGCGGGCTTGGTGGCATCGATCGACAACTGCACCACCGGTACGTCGGCGTTGGGAAACATGTGACACAGCACAGACCAAGTTCCGTGATCGATTCCCCACGAAGTCATATCGCTGATAACGGGCACAGGCGACAAAAGAGCGATCACCATTCGTGCAAGTTCGGGACTTCCTTCGACTGGGTACGAAAATTGTGACAGCGCGGGCGGGAAGCCACCAAAGTCGTAAATCTGTCGTGGCTTGGCCATCGCCGTGACGGCCGTGGCGTTGATGTACCAATGTGCCGAGATTGCGAGAATTGCCGTGGGTGCGCCTTCGGATTTGACGATGCTTGATCCAAAACCTGCCCACACCTCCGTGTAGCGATTGTTTTCGACGGCGTTCATTGGACTTCCGTGCCCGATAAATGCCGCGGGCATCATGCGCAGTAGCCGATTGTTAGGAGAAGTACGGGTTTGTACCGCTGGCGTGGTCTGTGAGGTCGCGAACCTTGGAAATCGCCGGCACGAGTTCGCTAATCATCGTTTGAACGCCTTCGAGCATTGTTTGACGACTCATTGAGCAACCGTGACATCCGCCCCCCATTGTGAAGTAGGCGGTGCCTTCCGTGTCATGGCCGGCGAACGTAACAAAACCTCCGTGGGCAGCGAGTGCCGGATTCACATCCGTGGAGACGATCGTTTCGATCTGGGCCGAAATCGCATCGTCGTGAACGAGGCCTTCTACGTTTGGCGACTTTGGCTTATTCGGATTGCGAATGAGCAAACCTTGAGATTCGGAGTGATCGATG
>JBDTPW010000103.1:0-54710 GCA_039932495.1 Ilumatobacteraceae bacterium | reverse complement strand
GAATCTGGTTCCGGCAAGACAACACTCGCCAGATTGATTGCACGTCTCGCAGATCCAACGATGGGCGAAATCTATCTGGGCGGTGTCATTGTCAAACGAGTGGCCAACGAAGACTTGCGGGCAAGGCTCACTGTCGTTCCGCAGGAACCGTTCCTCTTTTCGGAAACTATTCGGTACAACCTTCAGTTTGCGGTGCCGAAGGCCTCCGACAAGGATCTCCTCTCCGCGATTTCCGAACTGCAGTTGATCGACTGGTTTGATGTTTTGCCGTCAGGACTCGACACGCACGTGGGGCAACGTGGTGGTGCGCTATCCGCTGGCGAACGTCAACTCGTTGCACTGATTCGGGCATTCTTGGTGAGACCTGACATTCTCATCCTCGACGAAGCGACGTCTGCCGTTGATGCGTTAACGGAAATTCGAATATCCAGAGCGTTCGATCGAGTCTCCGCAGGTAGAACAACTATTTCGATCGCTCACAGGCTTTCGACGGCCGCTCGCGCCGATCGCATCATTGTGCTCGAACATGGCCGTATTGTCGAGGATGGCTCGCATGACGAGCTACTGAACAACGATCGACAGTATGGTCGCATGTATGCGGCCTGGTTGGCATCGACCAACACGGAGAGCGAAGTTCGTGGGGTTTAGGTTTCGAACTCGGTGCCTCGCAACGTTTATTGTGCTGGGCGTCATCGCGGTAGCTTTGACTAGTTGTAGTTCGATGTCCGAGCGAAAGGCCGTATGCGATAGGGCCGCCGGGCTGGACAACGAACTATCCGTCATCAGTCGGATCGTCGACGACATTTCCAATATCTCGCCAGAGCAACTAGCCAATACGTTTTCGGTGACCATCGGAACGCTCTCGACTCTGTATGACCTTGGTCCCTCGTCGCTGCGTAGCGACTTTGGGTTGCTGCTTGGCGTGTATCAAAATCTTGGAAGCGCGATAGAGGCCACCGGCTGGAACGGACCAGTTGCGGCAACCGATCGAATCGTCCTCGCCGCACGGGCGAGTCTTTCTGCAAATCCCGTGATCGAAGCGCGGGACGCTATTCGTCTGTACGTGATCGATAATTGCCTTACCGAATTTGACATCAATGGTGACCCGTTTGAGGGTTCCCCAACGACGCTTCCCGATCCAGCGATTCAAGATGAGAACGCACCGGACCCACTGACGGGATTTGACAATGACGATTCGATTGCCGCCTCGTACGGATACTTCGTCGCCGAACAATACAATTTGGCGATTACGAACGAGCAGGCGATCTGCATCGGCAAGTTGTTTGTCGAACAGGCGATAGTCGATCCGCAAGCCGCCGACGATGCGTACACCGAATTTGTATCGGCGACGCTCGCCACGTGTGGAGTGGAAGCAGACATCTCAGGTTCTTGAACCTCCGGTGAGTAGATTTGCGGGATGCAATTCACGCTCATCCGACACGCAGAACCCGAATGGGTTAAGGATGGTCTGAGTGTTGTCAACCCGCCTCTGACAACTCGCGGTTTCACTCAGGCGGATCGTTTGGCCAAGCGACTGGCCGAGACTCACTTCGATCACATCTACATTTCGCCATTGTTGCGGACTCGCCAAACCGTCAAGCCATTGCTCGATTTGACCGGCCGCGAAGAAGTGATCGAGCCATGGTTGGAAGAGATTCGCGAGCCGTCGTGGCACGGGGCTCCCGCCGAACAGACGATCAAGGCCTATCGCGACGAGGTGGAACGAAACGCGGAGGACCGCTGGTACGGTCTCGAAGGCGGGGAGTCCGTAAGGGATTTCGTTGCAAGGATTCATGCAGGATGCACAAAGTTCTTGGCAGACCGTGGGGTCCATCGACTTGACCAGCCGTTACCCGTTTGGCACATCGAAGATCCGACCGACAGCATCGCACTATTTGCCCACGCGGGGACCGACAGCGTGCTCATCTGTCATTTTTTAGGGCTTCAATCCACGCCTTGGGAGTGGGAACGGTTCATCATCAACCACGCCTCGATCACGACAATCACTGCGATGAAACTTGGCGACGGTTACACGTTCAGTCTCACTTCACTGAGCGATAGCGAGCACCTTGATCCGGCCGATCGCACCCGGTAACTGTTTGAAAATTCAGTGTGGGCGGCAGAAATCTCACCTTCCGCCGCTCCACACTTCACGTCCGATTAACTCGAACGTGAATCAAGATTGAAACGCTGCATTGCTCAGGACTGCGGGAGCACTTCTGTTACATTGCAGGCATCTACAACCTTGACGACCGGATACGGATCCACTGCGTCGCCACCGAATGGGTGTACTTCGAAGTGCAAGTGCGGACCACCGGCATTACCCGTTGACCCGACATAGCCGATTATTTGTCCAGCGCGCACGGGAGTACCAACTGCCATTCCTGGGGCGAACGAGTCCATGTGGGCGTAGAAGAAATACGTTCCATCCGCTCGCGAGACACGCAGCGCGTTTCCGCTCAGCGAACCGCCCACCGTCACCTGGGAAATCCATCCGTCGACGACCGCATAAATTGCTTGCCCTCGCTTGGCAATGATGTCGACGCCGATGTGCAATCGGCCGCCAGACCGAAGCTCATGCCACGAATCGACAAAAAAGCACGATCCCTGTACTGGAAACACATTGATAACGGTGAGTCCCATGCTTTCCACGCTTGGCAATACACCAAGTGCAATTGCTGTGCGTATGTCAAGTGTCTTGCTTACGGGAATGCCTTGTGATTCTTGAAACTTGCCAATCGAAATTGAAGTTGCGACACCGAACACTCCGTCGGCGCCACCCTTCACTTCAATCCCTGCGTTGACGAGCGCGTTCTGCACTGCCCGCACTGCCTCACTTCGCTGACCAAGTGTCGGTAGCGATTCGATTGACAGTTGTGTTGGGGTAGTGGATACGGCCACCGGAGCTACCGCAACTGCAACCGGTGCAGAAGCGCCCTTCGTTAGACCAAGTGCGATTGCCGTCGGCTCATCCAAGACACCGTTTACCGGGAGATTGTGTCGACCCTGAAAGGCGGCGAGTGCGGCGATTGTGGCCGTGCCATAAATTCCGTCGACTCCACCGTTAACGGTAATTCCGTTGCGCAGGAGTGAGGACTGCAAGGTACGAACTGCATCACCCTTCTCCCACTGAGCTGGATACTTGGAAGTGCTGGTCGCCGCGACAGGCTTAGTTGCTGGGGCAACCGGGGCCGGACCCGCGATGAGACCGAGCGCAATGGCAGTTGATTTGTCGAGCACCTTAGAAACCGGCAAACCCTTGGCAGATTGAAATTTTCCAAGTGCAATTGTCGTGGCCAATCCAAATTTGCCGTCAGCGCCGCCCTTCACTGGGCTGCCATTATTGATCAGAGCCTGTTGAAGAGTCCAAACCGCATCGCCGCTCATCCCAACTTTCGGGAAATTGCTTGTGGTCAGCGGGGTTGTGTTGGTCAAGCCAAGAAATTTGGCGGTCTTGGCGTCCAAAGTACCCGTGGCGTTGAATCCTGCGACCCGTTGCAACGACTTCAGTGAGGTCCGTGTGACGGCATCAAATTTTCCGCTGATTCCGCCGCGAAGCGTGAACCCGCGGGCGATGATCGCCTGCTGCAGGCGAACGACCGAGGCACCGTTGTCGCCGAAGGACGGCAAATCGGCTGGGCTGACCGAGGTATTGCTGGCATGTGCCGCAGTGCCAGTAACAAATGACAGAGAAATCGCCACGGAGATGATGACAGCAACGACCCTTGCGGTTCGTTGCGGTCGCAAATTAATGAGATTGGTAGACATGTTGTGCTCCCTTGCGTGGTGTGAGATCCGCATAAGGGATCGGCACGCAAAGGGCTCAACTTGAGGAAAATCTCACTTAAATTGCTCATATGCCTACTCCCAGTGGTCAGAGGTCACGTAAGGTAGGGTTTTGGTCACTTTCTGTAGGCAGCCGTACCGTAGGTCGGCGGGGGATAATCTGTTGCCGATGTTGAGGTCCGCGGTCTCGTTGCGGACTTATACCCGGGTGTCGTGGGCCTGTTTGGTCTCGCTATATGCGATCGTCGTCACCGGTTCGCTCGTCAGGCTGACCGGTTCCGGACTTGGGTGTCACGACTGGCCGCGATGCAGCGATCAACGATTTGTCGACGTCTCGACGTCGCATGCGGCAATCGAGCAGATCAACAGACTGTTCACGGGCGTCGTCGCAGTCGCGGTCATTGCCGCCGCCTCGCTTTCGCTACGACTCAATCCGCGGCACAAATCGCTTACGTGGTTGTCGCTTGGGTTAGTCGCAGGAGTGCTTGCTCAGGTATTGCTAGGGGCGATCGTCGTCATCAGCGGGCTCCACCCGGCTTTCAATATGGCCCATTACCTCGTGTCGATTTTGCTGATCACTACTGCTTTCGAATTGCTGTTTCGGGTTCGTGCGCTCCAACACGATTCGACCGCAACGTCACAGGTTTCACGAGAGACTCGTCGACTGACGATTGCCGTCTTGGCTCTATTGGCGGGTGTCCTCATTGCCGGAACCGTAGTCACCGGCTCAGGTCCTCACGCTGGGGATGAAACTGCGCCACGGTTTGATTTTTCAATTCAGCGCGCCACTCAGGTTCATAGTTCATTTGTGTGGCTCGCCTTATTGTCAGTCATCGTTCTCTTTTTTCGCCTTCGTCGTAACGCTGAGGAATGGAATCGACTTTCCCAAAACCTCGAACTTCTGCTGATGATTCTGGTAGCCCAGGGCTTTCTCGGATACTTCCAATACTTTGTCGGTGTGCCGGCTGGTTTGGTCGCCATTCACGTTGGCCTTTCGGTTGCCGTTTGGATTTCGGCCCTCGCCTTATTTAATGCGACCCGAAGTTCTGTGACTTTCTCGCGAGATGTGCTTGACTAGAGCGGTCATATGAATTGTCGGGGCTCGAGGAGGGGGAAGCGGGCGATGGTGGCCCTGTGCGGTCTATTCGTCCTGTTGTGCTTCCCACCGGCGCACGCCAACGCTGCTGACGGCGACCTATTCATCGTGGCCGTGGTCAGCGATCAGACGGTTACTTCTGGCGTTTCGAGCCGCGAGCCTGTCGCCGGTGTAAAAATCTCTGTATTGGACACTACGGGAAGCCTCGTTGGCGAGGGAGTCACGGATAGCAACGGAGAAGTGAGAGTGTTGGTACCGGCGCGTGCCACCTACACGGTTGTTCTTGACACGTCGACCCTGCCAGACGACCTGACTTTGATTACCGGCACGACGGAAACATTTACGATCTTGGAGGACAACTTCACCACTCAAACCAAACGGGTGAGCTTTTTCATCGGCGATACCGGTGTTTCCAATACGACGACCGTGGAGAAAATTGCTCAGCGCGCCGCAGACGGTGTGCGCCTTGGACTGATCATTGCGCTGTGCTCTGTCGGACTTTCGCTTGTGTTTGGGACAACCGGTCTGACCAACTTCGCTCATGGAGAAATGATCACGTTCGGCGGGCTTATGGCATTCCTTCTCAACGTCACGCTCGGCATACCGCTATTGCTTGCCGCGCCAATGGTCATAGCCCTCGGAGGAATGTTTGGGTTGGCCTTCAATTGGTTTATCTTTGCCCGTCTGCGGAAACGGGGGGTAGGTCTGGTTTCGCAGATGGTCGTGTCGGTTGGGCTGTCGATCATGCTGCGCAACATGTTCCTATTTCAATTCAAAGGACGCACACGACCTCTCGACGATTTCAGTTTGCAACAGGGCATGCAGATTGGACCGATTCGAATTACACCCCGCGACCTGACGACAGGCATCATCTCGCTCGTGGTGTTGATTACGGTGGCGCTCGTACTGCAGCGCTCCCGAACGGGTAAGGCCGTCAGAGCGGTGTCGGACAATCCGAACCTTGCATCCGCAACGGGGATCGATACGCAGAGAATCATTCAAATTGTGTGGTGTGCGGGTGGCGCACTTGCCGCACTCGGCGGAATATTTCGCGGTCTAGACGAGCAGGTTGGATTCCAGATGGGCTCAGGGCTGTTGTTCCTCATGTTTGCCGGGATCACCCTTGGCGGACTCGGCTCGGCGTTTGGCGCGCTGGTCGGCGGGTTCTTGGTTGGGGTGATGGTGGAAATGGCGTCTCTCGTCGTGCCGTCTGAACTGAAAAACGCGCCAGCCCTGCTCATCTTGATTTTGGTGTTGATACTTCGTCCACAGGGAATTCTCGGTACGCGGCAGAGGGTGGGCTAAACATGGATTGGGTCCGTATTTTTGAAAACACGATGCGCGCATTCGCAGGAGTGGATGCCGCATACTTTGCGCTTGCAGCAATTGGATTGAACGTTCAATTCGGCTACACGGGATTGCTCAATTTTGGTCAGGCCGCATTCATGGCCTGCGGCGCGTATGGCTTGGGTCTCACCTCGCAGTATTTCGACGTCTCGTTCTGGTGGGGCATACCGATTGCGATGGTCCTCGTCATGATCTTGGCGCTGCTGGTTGGCATCCCGACCCTTCGCCTGAGAGCCGACTATCTCGCAATCGTCACGATTGCCACTGCGGAATTGGTTCGACTCGTTGTCCGTTCGGTCAAATTCAAACGAGTGTTTGGCGGAAGCGACGGTATCAACACCTTCAGCAACGAATTCCGCGCGCTAAATCCATTTCACCCTTCTGCGCAATACGGGATCTGGCCGTTCAGATACAACGGCTACACGATGTTCACGTTGCTTGTTGGGTGGGGTCTTGTGGCGATGATTGCACTGTTCGTTTGGTTGTTGATGCGTAGTCCGTGGGGTCGTGTCGTCAAAGCAATTCGCGAGGACGAAGATGCAGTTCGCAGCCTTGGCAAGAACATCTATAGCTACAAGATGCAATCGTTGATCATCGGTGGATTCTGCGGAATGCTGTCAGGAATGGTGTTTGCCCTCGACCGCGGCTCTGTGCAACCGGACAACTACAGCCGCGACGTAACGTTCTACATTCTCACCGCACTTGTACTGGGCGGATTGGCGCGGGTCATGGGCTCGATAGTTGGACCAATGATGTTTTGGGGCCTGTACGTCTTTTGCGATAACTTCCTTCGTCAGCTCGTTCAGTCTGCGCCACTTCGCGTCGGCGGCGTGACAATCATTCAGAGCACACAGGTTGGCGCCGTCAATTACATGCTGGTCGGACTTGGCCTCATTTTGCTCATGGCTAGACGTCCACAGGGAGTATTCGGTAATCGACAAGAGATGGCGCTCGATGGCAGATAGTCGAACTTTGTCCGCGGCGACTCTCAGCGCCCGAGCCGCATTGGCTGGCGTTGAACCAGAACCGGGCGTGATCAAACATGATTCGATCCTGCACGTTCAAGGTGTGGAGCGACACTTTGGCGGAATTACCGCGGTCAACGTCGATCAACTCGACGTTCAACGTGGCTCGATTACGGCCCTCATCGGTCCTAACGGCGCCGGCAAAACAACCCTGTTCAATGTGCTGACCGGATTTGATCCGCCCGATGCTGGCAAGTGGCAATTCGATGGCACGGAAATGAGTAAGGTCAGCGCACACAAGATGGCGGTCAAGGGAATGGTGCGCACATTCCAGTTGACCAAGAGCCTGACAAAACTTTCTGTGATCGAAAATATGAAACTCGGTGCGATCGATCAGGTCGGAGAGAGTTGGTGGAACGCTCTATTTCCGCTGCGTTGGAAAACCCAAGAAGCCATTATCGAAAAGCGTGCCGATGAATTACTGACCCGCTTCACCATGGGTCATATGCGCAACGAGTATGCGGGAACTTTGTCTGGCGGGCAGCGAAAGCTGCTGGAGATGGCACGCGCGCTGATGACGCAGCCGCGACTCGTGATGTTGGATGAACCGATGGCCGGAGTTAACCCCGCCTTGAAACAGAACTTGAACGAACACATTCGTAGTCTCCGAGACGAAGGCATGACAATCCTGTTTATCGAACATGACATGGACATGGTTCACGACATTTCGGATTGGGTCGTGGTTATGTCCGAAGGGCGGATCATTGCGGAAGGTACTCCTGCGCAGATTTCAGAAAACACGAGTGTCATCGAGGCATATCTTGGCGCGCATCAAGGGAACACCATGTTCGAGGAAAAGCACTGATGGACGACGTCCTGAGCGTCAGCGAACTGGTGGCCGGGTACATCCCGGAGGTCGACATTTTGAACGGCTGCAACATCACGGTTGCCCAAGGTGAGTTTGTCGGCGTGATTGGACCAAATGGGGCGGGCAAGTCGACTGTGCTCAAGGCCCTGCTCGGCCAGTGCACTGTTCGCTCTGGTTCGGTGACGTTTGAGGGCGAAAATATCAGAGACCTCAAGGCGCATGAACTTGTGCGCAAGGGTGTCGGCTATGTTCCGCAGACTCAAAACGTGTTTCCAAGTCTTACGGTCACGGAGAATTTGGAGATGGGTTGCTTTCTCAATCCCCACATTTTTGGCGAGCGGTTCGACTATGTGACGACACTCTTCCCTCGATTACGGGACCGCGCAGGCCAACGGGCCGGATCGCTATCGGGCGGGGAGCGACAGATGGTGGCAATGGGCAGAGCACTGATGATGGAGCCAAAGTTGTTGCTGCTCGATGAGCCATCGGCCGGGTTGTCACCTGTGTTGCAGGACGAAGTCTTCGCTCAATGCAGACGGATCAACGCCGAGGGAATTGCGATTCTGATGGTGGAGCAAAACGCACGTCGTTGTCTGCAAGTTTCGCATCGCGCGTATGTGCTCGATCAGGGTCGCAACGCGTACACGGGAACGGGTCGAGAACTTATCAACGATCCGAATGTCATTCGCTTGTATTTGGGAACGCTGGCCAAAGCAACTGGCGGCGCCTAAACAAATCACGTATACAAATGAAAGAGCCCCGGGCAATTGCCCGGGGCTCTTTCTATTAATTGGTGTGAATTGTGGTTACTTACCCGAGTCGAAGTTCTCGCCGAGTGCGTTACCCATGTTGCCATCCACTCCGTATACCTTCTTGACCTTTGGTCCAATTCCTTGCTCAACCATTGTGCGCAAGATACGTGAACCTTCGTCGAAGGTGATCAGGACGATCGCGTCTGGATTAGCTGCAACAATCTCGCCCACTTCAGCATCGAATGTCGTTGCTGCCGGGTCATAGATTTTTGTGCCAAGGACGGTCACACCTGAAGCGGTGAGAACTTCCTCAATAACTGTTGCCAGGCTGGTTCCGTAGGCATCGTCCAAAGCAAGGATGTAAGCCGAAGCGACTCCATCACCAGCGATGATCTCAGCCAATACCGAACCCTGCAGGTCGTCTGGTGGAGCATTGCGGAAGTAAAAACCTTTATCCGCATAGGTGCTCAACTTCAAAGACGTGTTGGCTGGGCTGAACTGGACAACACCAGCGGCGCTGATCTTGTCAATGACTGTCAAGGTGACGCTCGATGACGCTGCGCCGATGATTGCATCGACACTTTCGCCAAGGAGACGGTCAACTGTGACGCTGGCCGTGTCTGTGCTGGTGTCGCCCGAATCGCCTTGTACATATTCAACTGGCTTTCCGAGAATTCCGCCGGCCTCGTTGAGAAGGCTGATTGCATATTCCACACCAGCGAACTCTGGCGCTCCGAGGAACGCAAGGCTGCCGGTTTCTGGAAGTAATGAACCAATCTTCAACACTCCGTTACCCTTACGCTCGACTTCTGTTACGGCCAATGGCTTGACAGCTGATGCTGGAGCCGATGCGGTGACATAGGTTGTCATGGCGTCATCAAGTCGATTATCTGGGCCAAAGTGGAGGATTCCGTACGAAGCCTGTAGAGGTTCGCCGTTTCCGTTGAGTGTGTTCGGACCAGATACACCTTCGTAGTCGATGTCTGTGCCGGCTGCAATCAATGCAAGGCAATCCTCAGCTGTGGAGCACTTTTCGCCGTCCTTAGAAACAGCCACGATCTGGTCAGCAAGTGCGCTGCCATCCGTGCCTGCAGCTTCAGCAGCAAATGCGATCAACATGACCGCATCAAATGATTCCGCAGAATAGTTGTAGTCAATAAGGTCTGCGTTGCCCTTTGCTACCCAGAACGCGTTGAGGCTGTCTTTGAAGTCAGAAGAGAGGTCAACCAATGGGGTCGTTCCCTTCATGCCATCAAGTTCGCCACCAGCGACTGGTGCCACCGTGTCGGTCACGGCAACTGTCGTATCGACCGCGTTATTGTCACTGCCGCAAGCAGCAGCGATAAGGCTGAGACCTACAATCAGTGCACCAAAGCGGCGCATATTGGTTTTCTTCATGTGTCTGTTTCTCCCCCTATGGATAGAACGACGGTTGTCGGTCTGGTTAGGACTTCTTAGCCTATGTGAGATAGCACAGCCTTACAACGGTGAATTTTGCGGCAACCTTTGATTTAAGGTAAACATCGCGCTATTTGAGCGATGCTTTGATCAAACGGTCTCGAATCGCGCCCCCAATTCCAGCCTCGCTCGGCAGCACAGCCACCACCACATCGCAGCCTTGCGAGTCGGCATTGCGCAGAAACTCATACATGTGCTTGGCATACGCATTGAGGTCATCTGTGTAGTCGAGCACTGCAACCTTCATCGATGATGCTCTCAGTTCTGCGGCCATTTTTCGGGCATCACTAGGCGATTCGGTAAGTTCGACATTGCAGTTGGGAGAGTAATGAGCCTCTAGCATTCCTGGTGCCCGCGATGAACCGCTAAGTGCATCGAGCGTGAGATCCAGTGTCCGTTCAATCTGGGCGGCGGTGATGCAGCCCGGGCGCAGAAGTTGGGGGACTGGTGTCGTCATATCGATGATCGTTGATTCGACGCCGATCGTGCACTGTCCGCCATCCAAGATGAGATCGACATCACCCACTAAATCGGCAAGAACATGTTGGGCGGTTGTCGGACTTACCTTGCCAAAGCGATTCGCCGAAGGCGCCGCCACCGCGGCGCCAAACATGTCAAGTAGATCGAGCGCTACTCGATGGTTTGGAACGCGAAGTGCGACCGTCTCGCGTCCCCCGGTTGCGATCATCGAGACACGTTGGGAACGGTGAAGGAGCATGGTCAATGGGCCGGGCCAAAATAATCGTCCAAGTTCGCGCGCCTCGGGCGAAATATTTTCGCTCCATTCATCGAGATTCTCAACGCCGGCAATATGCAAGATGAGTGGGTGGGTGAGTGGGCGGGCCTTGACTTCGAAGACTCGACGTACAGCAGAATCGTTTTCGGCATCTGCGGCCAGTCCATACACGGTCTCTGTCGGCAACCCAATGAGTCCGCCGCTACGCAGTATTTCGACCGCCCGAAGAATCGACGATTTGACGAATCCATCGACAATCGATTCGGAAGACGAATTTGCTGTCATCGATTCACCGCGGTTGTTCGTCAAGAAATTTCAACATGGCGTCGATAAATTGAAATGACTCCGGTGTTTTGAAGTGATCGGTATTTTTGAGAATGTGCAGAGTGCCGTTTGGAAATGCTTTAGCCAAACGGTCTGCGGGTAATCCAAAATCGCCGTCGCCAATTGCGATAAGAACCGGATTAGTGATTCGAATTAAATTTGATTCCTCAAATGGTTTGTATCGAGGTCGTCGCAACACGGCGGCCAGTGCTTCGATGTCGTTCGAACGTCGATCCGCATACTGTCGAAACAGCCGAGCGATAATGTCGCCTTGCGCAGCCGTGCCATCCAAACCCGCCAAGATCCGTTTGGTGTCTTCACCGTCGGATTGTTCAAACACGCCATCGCCGATCCCGGCGAGGACTACTCGACGAAAGCGATGCGGCGTTCGAATCAACTCGCCGAGCAATACATGCGCGCCCAAGGAAAATCCAACTGCATCTATCGGGGCCCCGGGTAATTTCTCTCGCACTCGCGCACCAAGATCTTTGTACTCATCGGGATCATGAGGCTTTGGCGCAGAACCGTGACCCAACAAGTCAACTCCGATGCACTCTCGATGCTCGTCCGCGAGGAGGGATGTGATGCCGGTGGCTTCCCACGTGTCGGAGAAACAACTACCCCAACCGTGAACGAGCATGATCGCGGGTTGGCTAGAGGTTGCCGTATTCATACAGAATCTGTTCCAAGGTTACAAACTTGTACAATTTAGAGATGCGTTTTATGCATGAGACGCCGACATACGACCTCACGTATAGCGACGTTTTCATGGTGCCGAGTATTTCCGACGTCAACTCACGCCAGCAGGTTGATCTCTCCACGCCAGACTCATTGGGAACCACAATTCCGATAGTCGTCTCCAATATGACGGCAATCGCGGGTCGCCGAATGGCCGAGACAGTTGCACGACGCGGAGGCATGGTGGTCCTCCCTCAAGACATTCCGCTCGATGTTGTCGAGAATGTTGTTCGTTTTGTCAAGTCCCGTCATCAGGTGTTTGAAACCCCGATCACAATGTCGTCGCACGACACCGTGGGTGAAGCACTTAGCCTCATTTTCAAACGCGCCCATGGGGCTGTCATTGTGCTCGATGACGACGGCCGGCCGGCCGGAATCTTTACTGAGCATGACGCCACGGGATTCGATCGATTTACGCAGTTGAGCAATGTGATGAACCGCGAGATCATTTCGTTGCCTGACACCCTGACCCCCGAGCAACTATTTAACGAACTGTCGGATAAACGATTGACGTTTGCTCCAGTCATTTCCAAAGACGGGGTTCTCACCGGCTGCATTACGCGCAAGGGCGCACTGCGGAGCACTATTTATACTCCTGCGGTTGATCGATTTGGTCAACTGATGATCTCCGTCGCGGTCGGAATCAATTCAGAGCCGGCGATTCGAGCCAAGGCCCTAATCGAAATGGGCGTGGACGTCATTGTCGTGGATACCGCGCATGGCCATCAGGTACGAATGCTCAATGCCATCGAAGAAGTTCGCGCTTCAATTGGTTCGCGGCCGATAGTTACAGGAAATGTTGTGACGGAACTGGGAACGCGACAGATGATCGAGAGCGGAGCGGACATCGTCAAGGTCGGAGTAGGACCGGGTGCAATGTGTACAACGCGAATGATGACGGGTGTCGGTCGTCCACAGTTTTCGGCCGTGTTGGAATGCGCAGAGGAAGCGAGACGATTGGGCAAGCATGTGTGGGCCGATGGGGGAGTTCGATATCCCCGAGATGTCGCGCTCGGGCTCGCAGCAGGTGCATCAAATGTCATGTTTGGATCATGGTTGGCGGGAACGTACGAATCGGCGGCCGACACGCTTCGCGACCCCGACGGACGCCTGTACAAAGAGAGTTTCGGCATGGCCTCGAACAGAGCGGTGCGCAATCGGACTCGCAGCGAGACTGCCCTCGAACGTGCCCGAAAGGAACTGTTCGAAGAAGGCATCAGCACATCGCGAATGTATTTGGATCCGATGCGTCCAAGCGTCGAGGACATTATTGATCAGATTGTTGCGGGAGTTCGCTCCGCGTGTACATATGCGGGCGCTCGGTCAATCAATGAGTTTCACGATCGTGCTTTGGTCGGAGTTCAAAGCGCCTCAGGTTACGAAGAGGGCCGACCGCAAGACACCAGTTGGTGAAATGACAAAACCGAGATGAAGATTGTTGCGATCGATGGTCCAGCGGGCGCCGGCAAATCAACCGTCGCCCGTCAACTCGCACGTGAACTTAAAGTTCCATATCTGGATACTGGTGCGATGTATAGAGGGGTGACATTTGCCGCCATGCAAA
The DNA here is from genome assembly GCA_039932495.1 of Ilumatobacteraceae bacterium. GTDB lineage: Bacteria > Actinomycetota > Acidimicrobiia > Acidimicrobiales > Ilumatobacteraceae > UBA3006. The sequence continues at coordinate 41,076 of JBDTPW010000103.1, read as the reverse complement.
AGGGACTTTCACCTGATTCGGTCGACGAGGTTGGAAGACTCGCCCGCTCGGTCGAACTGATCATCGGAGACGCTTCGCTGATCGTCGATGGCGTTGACGCGACAGAGGCAATTCGAGCAGATGATGTCACTGCGGCTGTGAGTGCCGTGGCGGCCAACTCACAGGTTCGTGAAGAATTGCGTACGAGGCAAAGAGAATGGGTTCGACGGCATGGTGGCGGAGTCGTCGAAGGTCGCGACATTGGTACGGTCGTGTTTCCGGAGGCGACCTTGAAGGTGTATCTCACCGCTTCTCCGCTCGTCCGCGCCAAACGCAGGGTGGAACAAAACGGGGGAGACGTGACCACAATTGCCAAGTCGATCACCGAACGGGATCGTAAGGATTCCACTCGTGCGGATAGTCCTTTGCGCGAGGCAAGTGGAAGCGTCGTGATCGATACGAGCGATCGGACTGTCGAAGAAGTGGTCGCTCAACTTGTTGAACTTGTCAATGCTGCGGTGACTCGCCATGGCTGAAGTTGATTCGGTGTTACGGGGAAACTCGTGGGGATCGCGGGTCTTTTATTCGGCCATCCGGTTCATCGTCGTTGTCTTCTGTCGAACGTGGTTGAAACTGTCCGTCATCGGATCCGAAAACATCCCAAGTCAGGGAGCGTTCATCTTGGCCCCTATCCATCGATCAATTATGGACATCCCCATCGCCTCTGGCGTAACCAGACGCCGGATGCGATTCATGGGTAAGGATTCGTTGTGGCACTTCAAGCCGCTTGGGGCAATGTTTTCTGCATTGGGCGCATTTCCGGTGACTAGAGGAAGCGCCGATCTGGAGGCATTAAAGAGGTGTATTTACGTCATCACCGCTGGAGATCCGCTCGTTCTCTTTCCGGAGGGAACGCGACAAAGTGGTGACACGCTGCAGCCCCTCTTTGACGGAGCGGCCTATGTTGCGGTCAAGACCCAGGTGCCAATTGTTCCGGTTGGAATCGGTGGTTCGGAGGAGATCATGCCAAGCGGTTCACGAAGAATCCGGCGCCGAAAGTGTGTTGCGGTTGTGGGCGCGCCAATTTATCCCTCAAAAATCGATGGAAACCGCGCCGCCCGATCGGAAGTAAGGGAGCTCACGGCAAAATTGGCTGTGGAACTGCAAACTTTGTTTGACGAGGCTTTGAAGGCGGCTCGTCGCTAATTGTCAGTCTCGATTTAGCGAAATAGGTATCTGTCGGCCGAAGAACTCGCACGTCGTATCAATATTCAAACCTGCTTGTTCTTGTGCCTTGACTTTATTGATGCACGCTGTCAGCGCCTCGCGTTGGTTGTAGGCAAGAATGCCAACAAGTGCGACCACGATCATCAACACAAGCTTCATCACCACGGACTTAACGAATTTCAATACAAGCAGCAGCGCAAAAATAGAACCACCAACCGTCGCCAATAGAGCGGTTTTAGCGGTCTCCACATCGATTGCCAACATTCGCACGTATCAATGGTGGCATTGGAAGTGTTGTACCTTGTGGATAGTGAGTAATCCTGTTCAATTATCAGGCGTTGGACCACCAGATCAGCAATTGCCCGCGGTCGATGTTCGGTGGCAGCGAGACCTTGAATCGGCACGCAACGTTTCTGTAGATCAGCGTCGGTCAGCTATAGGTGTCGTCGTCGCCAATTATCCGACGTATCTCGAGGGATGGGCGGAACTTGGTGATGCAAGTGTCGCGACTGTCGATCGGTACATGGCCTACAGAGTTGGTTACCACCGTGGTCTCGACGCACTGCGCGCAAATGGGTGGAGAGGCTCTGGTTATGTGCGCTGGATCCATCCGACTAACCGCGGTTTTCTACGATGTCTTCGCGGCCTCGCCGAGACGTCGCGCGAGATCGGAGACATCGTTGAGGCGGATCGGTGTGATCAATTTCTTCTCCAATTAGACCCACGCTAAATCTCATATGAAATCAATCACAGGGTTTGTCCTGGTCGGCGGTCGAAGTAGTCGCTTTGGTTCGAACAAGGCGTTGTATCCGATCAACGGGACACCGATGGGGCGACTGGTTGCGGACAACATGCGGACTTCGGGTATCGAACACATCTTGTGCGTTGGCGGTTCGCAAGAAATTGCCGACGCACTCGAACTTGACTATCTCGCCGATACATTTCCGGGGGAGGGGCCTCTCGGTGGATTGTTAACGGCGATGCGCAACGGCTCGACCGACATCATGTGTGTCGTGCCATGTGATGTTCCTCAACTTGGACCTAATCGACTTCAACAATTGGTCACGGCAGTATCTGAACCGGAGACTAATGATGTCAGTGTGCTCACCACTTCGCGTGATCATTGGCTTTGTAGCGCGTGGAGAATCAACAATTGTCGTGATGTGGTGGAACAACAATTCGATTCAGGCGAGCGGGCAATACATCGTGTCGCCAATTTGTTCACGGTCCAACGAGTAACTGCAACGGAAGCCGAATTGACAAACGTCAATACCTTGGACGACGCTGGCGAACTTGAACGCATGACCGAATTGGGCGACTAGCGTTATCGCTATGGCGATTCACCAGGTAACCATCGCGGAATTGAAGGGCATTCTGCCCGGTGGCGGTGTGCTTATTGATGTTCGCGAGCGAGAGGAATATGAAGCCGGCCACATTGCTGGGTCAACCAATGTTCCAATCAGCACCTTGGCAGACAATGTCGAACAATTTAGGGACGAATTCGATGTCTACGTGGTGTGTCGATCCGGTCGAAAAAGTCTCAGCGCGTGCGAATACCTGCACGATCGCGATGTCGACAATGTCGTCAATGTTGCGTCTGGAGTTTTGGGATGGGTAGCCGCCGGAGGTGCCCTTACATCGGGTGATCAGCCATAATTCGAAAGTGGATCGATACACACGACGCATTGGAAGGCGTGCTTGACCAATTGACGTCGGTTGAGCGGTATGCGCTTGACACTGAATTTCATCGTGAAAAAACGTACTATCCGCAACTTGCTCTCGTTCAGATCTCCTGGGCAGATCAAATCGCCCTTATCGATCCGTTGGCGATAGACACAAAGCGATTGAGTCGACTATTTGATTCATCCGTGCTGGCGGTCATTCATGCCGCTCAGCAAGATCTAGAGGTGTTGAGGCATGCGTGTGGAACTGCGCCGAACCACATCTTTGATACCCAGTTATCAGCGGGTTTTCTCGGATACTCGACACCAAGTCTTTCCTCGTTAGTGCAGAGCGAATTTAAGGTCACATTGCCCAAGGCCGATCGACTGACCGATTGGTTGCGACGGCCGTTGTCAGAGGATCAATTGGTTTACGCGGCACTCGACGTTGAATACCTTTTGCAATTGCACGATCGGTTGACCGAACGACTATTGGCAAAGGGGCGTCAGGATTGGGCGCAACAGTCGTGCGAAGAACTTCGCACGCGACCGTCGGGTCCGCTCGATCCAACGCTCGCTTGGCTGAAGATAAAAGAAGTTCGGGCATTACGTGGCCGGGCGAGGGGAGTTGCCCAAAGCATTGCCGAGTGGCGTGAACGAAGAGCGATGGCCGCCGACATTCCGCCACGCCGGGTGATTTCCGACATGGCGCTTCTGGCAATCGCCCAAAAAATACCAACGACGGAGGCCGAGTTGTTGCAATCACGTGGTGTTGAGGCCCGCCAGTTGGGCGGCACCATCGTGCGCGAGTTGCTGGAGGCGGTTGGCCAAGGGATTACTCGTGATCAACGCGCCCCGATACCCGAAGTTGAGGAAGTAGACAAAGATTTGCGGCCAGCAGTCACCCTTATTTCGGCGTGGGTCGGCGAACTGGCCAGGCACCATCACATCGATGTTGCATTACTAGCCACTCGTGGCGACATCAACGCGCTTTTGCGAAATCAGGCGGATGCTCGCTTGGCTCACGGTTGGCGGGCTCAAATTGTGGGTGACGACATTAAAAGACTCGTGTCCGGACGGGCAGGCTTGACCTTTGATTCGAAGGGCGGTCTTCGATTGCTAGACACCGACCCATCGAGTAGAGAAGGCACCGAAGATCTCTCATGAGATGTCGCCACTCGGCGGGTGTTGCCTAGTACACTATTAGGCAATGTCTATCCACTAGATGGTTGCCCCGACGGTAGCCGTCCACAATCAAGTTCGGAGCCCTACCGTGAAGAAGGGTCGTCATCGACGCTTTGAAGAAGCGCGCAAATTGAAGCAATCGGGGCCATCCCCGGCCGATCTCGGGTTCGGCGATCGCACTAAGCACCCGCTGACCGAGGAAGACGAATACGCAGCGATAGCCGAGCGCTATGGCGTGCGATTTGACGAGGAACCAGAAGAAAGCGAAGAGGAAAAGTCTTGAACTCACGCTGACGAATCGTCGGCGTCCACATCACGGCACACCCCCAAATGCCACAGCTAACAAATGACAAGCTAAGAAACATCGCCCTTGTGGCGCACGTCGATCACGGTAAGACCACACTCGTCGACGCGCTTCTGCGTGCAACGGGTACCTTCGGTGCGCATACCGCCCTCGTTGATCGTGTCATGGACTCCGACGACCAGGAACGAGAGCGCGGCATCACGATTCTGGCCAAGGCCGCCCAGATCGAATGGAAGGGTGTCAAAATAAATTTGGTCGATACTCCTGGACACGCAGACTTTGGTGGAGAAGTCGAACGCGCACTTGCGCTAGTCGATGGAATCCTGCTCCTTGTTGACGCCGCCGAGGGTCCACTACCGCAGACACGATACGTGTTGTCCAAGGCGATGAAACTCGACTTGCCCGTCATCTTGGTGATCAACAAAGTTGATCGCGCCGACGCGCGTCCGGAAGAGGTTCTTCACGAAGTCGAACAGCTTTTTCTCGATCTCGCCCACGCCGACCACCATCTCACTTTCCCGGTTTTATCCGCGGTCGCTCGCGAGGGCAGGGCGATGTATGGAATTGGCATGCCTCCACCGGATTTCGACCTAAGCGCCCTGCTCGACGCAATTCTCGAACATCTGCCGGCACCGACAAACGACGCGACATTGCCGCTGCAGGCAATGGTGACGAACTTGGACGCATCGGATTATTTGGGACGCTTGGCAATTGGTCGTGTTCACAGTGGAGTGTTGCGCAAAGGTGACCAGGTCGCCCTTTGTCAGAAACCAACCGATGAAAATCCCGCGCCGATACTGCGACGCAAACTGACCTCATTGTTTGCCTTCAGTGGGATTGAGAGGGTCGAAGTGCTCGAGGTTGTCGCCGGTGACTTGTTCATTTTGGCCGGAATTGGCGAAGTAGAAGTTGGAGACACTATTGCGGTTGCCGATAATCCTGTTGCGTTGCCGCGCCTCGAGGTTGACGAACCGGTATTGCGGATGAGTTTCGGAGTCAATACCTCTCCGTATGCCGGACGTGACGGAAAATATCTGACTAGTCGCCACCTGCGCGATCGATTACGCAAGGAAATTCTTGGCAATGTCTCGATCCGAATCGCGGAAACAGACTCTGCCGACGTCACAGACGTGTCTGGACGAGGTGAGCTACAACTAGCCGTGCTTATCGAAAACATGCGCCGCGAGGGATTCGAGCTGCAGGTGAGCCGTCCAGAAGTCATCACCAAACTCGTTAATGGAAAAACCCACGAACCATTCGAAAATGGGCTTTGCGACGTTCCCGACGAATATGTCGGTTCGATCACTCAGGCCCTCGCACCGCGCAAGGGCCGTGTCACGGACCTGCGCCCGGGAGACCCTGGTCGTACGGTGGTGAGCTTTCAGGCGCCATCGCGTGGGCTCATTGGTTTCCGATCGCTTTTGCTCACGGTGACAAGAGGTACCGCTTTACTCAATCAGGATTTTGCCGGCTGGATGCCGTGGGCCGGAGATTTACCTCACCGTCTTGGAGGTGCAATGGTCGCCGATCGAATCGGAACAACGACCGGATATGCACTGGACAACTTGCAACTACGCGGAACGCTATTTGTTGCCCCCGGAGTCGATGTATACGAGGGCATGGTCATTGGTGAAAATTCACGCGACGATGAAATGGTTGTCAACGCCGTACGGGCGAAGGAAAAGACAAACATTCGAACTCATAGCCACGAAGATGGACCAAAACTGGCCACACCGATTACTCACACTCTGGAAACCGCGATCGAATGGATCGGTGAAGACGAATTGGTCGAAGTAACTCCGAAAAATATTCGAATTCGAAAGCGATTCATGACGATCGAAGGTCGACGTCGCTCAAACAAGAAGTCGTCTAGTTAAGTTCGCCTCATCTGAGGATGGGGTAGCGGGGTCGACCGTTTGGCCTCGAGCAAGGCAACGAGAGTCTTATACGTTCGCTCGCCGACCAACTCGACAATTTCGTCTTTGAGGTGTTGGTACACCGGCTTGTTCCCAATGAATGCATCGGGGTGATCGGTGCACCACCAATGAAAGTCGATCCCGCCATCGCCCCAGTCGCGACGTTTCCATTCGCGCAACTGTGACACAACATGTCCGTCGTCTTCGGTGAACTCCTCGAGACGTAGCGGCACCTGCCAGCAAACATCTGGTTTCCAGTCCATCGGTCGTTCGCCGGCTGCAACGGCCGCGACATGGAAAGCGCAACCGAAACCGCCCTCGAAACCAATCTCGTTATGGAAGATGCATGCGCCGTCGACTCTTCGAGTGACATCGCTTCCGTCTTTGTCCTTGGTCAGCCAGCGTTGATTTCGACCCCTCTTAAAATTTGACCAATGCTCCGGGCTTAGCCGTTCAACCGCGTTCTTGACCTGGTCGAGATCTCGTTCGTCGATGAAGTGGGCTCCATGACTGCAACAGCCCTGCATGAGGTCCTTGGCCGATTCCTCCAACACGCCCTTGCAACCATTTCCGTAGATGCATGTCCAGTTTGAGCGTAAAAATGTTGCGTCGATTTGCCACGTTTGATCATTGACGGGATCAGAAAAACTGATCCATTCATGCAAATCTTTTGGTCTTGGCACAGGTTCCCACGCTAGACGATGAGTTGACAAAGTTATACGCTTGACGAATGTCATCGATAGACGATCTCGTCGCTCAACTCAAATCGATCTCCGATGATCTTGCGGACAAGGCCCTCGATGTACTCAAACAGGCACATCGCGCGGGGGAGTCCAAGCGACCAGAAGTGGAGCGCACTCTCACGCAGGCCCGGCGTGCCGTGGAGAAGGCCGTTAGCTTGTTGGGGCGAACGAATTCAGAAGATTGATAAATCGACGTAGTTCACTGAAATCATTTCGTATGAATCGAAATCGGAGCCGCTCCGATCCCAAACTGTCGTTGTCCGCTACTTCTGAGGGAAGCGCCTCGGTGCGTTCTATTAGTCCTTCGCTAAGCAAGTGAGCGAACCCTTCATTTAGTTCGCCCAGTTGATCATCGGTGATTGGAAAGCGATGTCGGATCACGAGGTATCGACCGACTTGACGCATCGATTCGTAATTGGCATAGAAGTCACAGATCTCGCGAACAGCATCCTCGACGTTGCTCGACAAATGGTAAAACGCCCGATCGGAATCTGATACAAGTTTGCGAGTCACCAATTGATCGGTAATGAATTGATCGAGCTGATGCCAGAAGTGGTCGTGAGGTAGATCGAGCAAGACAATTGGTGCAGGAGTGCTTTTACCTGTCTGAGCAAGGGTGAGCAATTCAAACATTTCATCCAACGTTCCAAAACCGCCAGGCATGTAGATAAACGCGTGAGATTCCTTGACCAACATCAATTTGCGGGTGAAAAAGTATTTCATCGAAACGTGCTTGTCGTCTCCGGCGATGATCGGATTGGCGGAAGTCTCGAATGGCAGACGAATCGACACGCCAATCGAGCGATCCCGCCCCGCTCCGGCCATTCCGGCCTCCATGATCCCCGGGCCTGCGCCTGTTACGACCATCCAGTCTTCTTCGGCCATTCGGGCGGCCACCTGTTCGGTCTGCCGATACACAGGATCGTCCTTTGTCGACCGAGCGGATCCAAATATGGTCACCTTTTTGCGATCGACATATGGCGTGAACATTTGGAACGCCTCGCGCATCTCCCGAAGCGCCGAGTTGGCAATTTTTAGATCAAGTGTGGAGAGGTCATCTTGGCCAAGTCGAAGCGCGGTGCGCATAACGTCCTTGATTAGGGGTGCACCTCTGGTAATTCCGCTCGCTTTGATCAGACTGTCGAGTTGCTCGTCTATCCCGGTAGTCGCCGGTTCATTCATGATCAGATTGCTTGACGGCGAGGGCATTGAGTAGTTCGTCAAAACTCTTCTGGAACGAACTAACTCCCTCTTGCTCAAGTTTCATCGCCACATCGTCAACATCGATACCCACACCGCTCAAGGCGTTCCATTGGTAATGGGCCTGATCGACATCGGCGTCGATCGTGCGGGCCAATGTGCCATGATCGAGAAACGCCTCAAGTGTCGCGTCGGGGAGTGTGTTGACCGTGTCGGGACCGATCAGGTGATCGACATAACGGGTGTCTTGGTAGGCCGGATTTTTTGTCGAGGTAGACGCCCACAGCGGTCGCTGTAGACGGGCGCCCCGACTAGCCAACGCATTCCAACGCGGACCGGCGAATGTCCGTTGAAACAATTCATATGCCAACTTTGCCTGGGCGATTGCGGCCATGCCGCATATCGCCATTGCCTCTGGGGATCCCAATGCCTCCAGGCGACGATCGATTTCGGTGTCTACTCGGGAAATGAAAAAACTGGCGACGCTGGCCACCGGAGCCAGCGAACCAGTTGTGGTCGCCGCAAGTATGTCAAGGCCGTCGATGTATGCGTCCATCACCTGCTGATAACGCTCAAGACTAAAAATGAGGGTGACATTCACGCTTCGTCCTTCGCCGGTCATCGCTCGAATCGCCGGTATTCCCTCTGCCGTCGCAGGAATCTTTATCAAAACATTGGGTCGGTCAATCCGAATATGTAGGTCTCGGGCGGCCTGCAGCGTCGAAGCCGAGTCGTGAGCAAGTCCGGGATCTACCTCAACACTGACGAAGCCGTCATTTCCCATGCTCAATTCATAGACAGGTGAAAAAACTTTAAGTGCCTCATTGATGTCGTGAAGCACGAGTTCCCAATATGTATCGCTCATGCTCTCGTGCCGTTGAGCGAGCGTCGAAAACTGCTCGTCGTAGTCGCTAGAACCCTGAATCGCCTTCTGGAAAATCGTCGGATTTGATGTCAGTCCGCGAATTCCGGCATCACGCAGTCGAACCAATTCGCCGGAGGTGATGTATCCACGTTTCAGGTTGTCGAGCCACGGACTTTGCCCAAACTCGCTGGACAGTCTGGTCAGGTTGTTGGTCATTGGCTTGCCTTAACTATAAGACGCACTGCTTGGCAGATGTTGGCGACCGTCACGCCAAGATTTTCCATCACAACTTGTCCTGGCGCACTTGCCCCAAATCGGTCGATTCCAATGTGACTGTGCGCGTAGCGCGACCAACCAAATGTCGATCCGGCCTCAACCGAAACGGTTGGAACCTCGTGCGGCAAGATTCCGGACCGCCACGATCGAGCTTGTCGCTCGAAGCGATCCCATGACGGCATCGACACAACTCGAACGCCGATTCCTTCGTCGGAGAGTAATTCTGCGGCCTTGATGCACAGCGACAATTCACTTCCCGTTCCGATCAATACAGCATCGAGACGTTCAGATTGGCGAACGATGCCGGCGCCCATGGCCACCGCTGAACCGTCAGTGACTACAGGGACTCCTTGGCGAGTCAGAATAAGCGCGGTCGGCCCGTCTTGGTCGATCGCGGCTAACCATGCCTGAACAGTTTCATTGGCGTCGGCTGGACGGATTACCTGAAGTCCCGGAATAGTCCGAAGAGATGCCAATTGTTCAATTGGTTGGTGTGTCGGTCCGTCTTCACCGACGCCGACGGAGTCATGGGAAAACACAAACACCGCCTTGGCCTTGGATAGCGCGGCGAGTCGAATTGCAGGACGCATGTAATCGGCAAATACAAAAAAAGTTCCGCCGACGGGGAGCACACCGCCGTGCATCGCCATGCCAACGAGCGCGGCGCCCATTGCGTGTTCGCGAATTCCAAAGTAAATCTGTCGGCCCTCGGGATGAGTCGAACTATGGACTTGGCTTTGGGAGACCTTCACACCGGTGTTGCCAGTGAGGTCTGCCGATCCGGTCATGAGTCCAGGCATTGCCGTTTGCGATTTTTCCAACACCTGCTGGATCGCCTGTCGAGTTGCCAGACTTTTCCCGATTTCAAATGTCGGCATTGCCGATGCGAGTAGCGATGAACCTTGCGTGTTCCAGGCCAATTCGAAATCGACAGAACTCTCCGATGCAGAGCCATTGTCTTTGGCAACCTGTTCATACTCTGACAAAAATATCGCGCCGCGCTTAGCTGCATGATTTCGGATTTGTCCGACTAGTTCTTGGGGAGCCCAAAACGGTTCATCTGGAATTTCCATGATTTCTTTTGTCCTGCTCACTTGCTCAGCGGTAAACGGGTTTCCGTGCGCCTCAAAATTGTCGGTGTGATCAGGCGAAGGAAAAGCGATGTGCGTTTTCAAAATACAAATTGTTGGTTGCCCTCGGTGCTGTTTGGCTCGCGTGAGCCCGTCTTCGAGAGAATCAAGCGAATTGGCGATCTCTCCAAGTTGAATGACATTCCATCCATAGCTACTAAAACGCAACGAGACCTCGTCGCTACATGAGAGTGTGGTCGAGCCATCAATCGTTATGCCGTTGTCGTCGTAAATACAGATGAGGCGATCAAGTCCGAGGTGTCCAGCGAGAGAGGCGGCCTCGTGGCTGATTCCTTCCATCAGGCAGCCGTCGCCGACGACGACGAATGTGTGGTGGTCCATCAACGACTCACCGAAGCGGGCCCGAAGGTTTCGCTCAGCGATTGCCATGCCAACCGAGTTGGCAAAACCTTGTCCAAGCGGACCGGTGGTGACTTCGATGCCAATGGTATGTCCTGCCTCAGGATGCCCAGGAGTGAGCGAATTCCATTGGCGGAATGCTTTGATGTCGTCTAGTTCGAGTCCATATCCGTTGAGGAAGAGAAGCGAGTACTGAAGGATTGATGCATGACCATTGGAAAGTACGAAGCGGTCTCGGTTGCGCCACGTGGGATGCGCCGGGTCGTGGCGCATGATTCGGCTGAACAACACATGCCCGAGCGGGGCAAGGGCCATTGCCGTGCCCTGGTGGCCGCTCTTTGCCGCCAGCGGAGCGTCCATGGCCAAACCACGAATGAGCGAGACTGCAGCCGAATCTTCGGCTTCGGATAAGCGCAATGTCACTGAGGTGACTGTAGTTGCTCGTCCGCAACTGGAGGCAACAATGTTAGAGGAACGAAAGTCCAAGGCCCGTGCCCAACCCGACAGTGAGCAAAACACTGACCGTATTCTGAGAGTTGCAGCGATCCGCGGACCAATCGATACGTAAATTTGCCTGGCTCGACAGTGAATGGACTCACGTGGCGAGCCAACTCTTTGCTTTCGGGATCCAAGCTGGTACGAAAGACAACTTCGAACACGCCATTGCCTGGTTCGTCGGCTGGACAAAAAATGAGACCGATGAGATGAGGCTCGATCATCACGGGGACTGGTGAAGGCGCAACCATCGAAAAGAAAACACCGGTCAGATCGATCCGCGTCGACGGACCAGGAGCGGCTCGCATCTCAAACGTGTCGATAAAGACGGCCGCAACGATGTGCATGGCAGCAGGCTAGCGAGTTATCTGTTCCGACTGAACGCGAGTTGACCGCCAACCCACGTGCTATGAACTGCAAATTGCTGATCTAGCGCGACAAAGTCTGCGCGTTGACCCACTGCTAGCGAACCGCGATCAACGAGTCCGAGCAAACGTGCGGGCGTCAATGTCGCGGCCCGAATTGCCAAATGGAGATCGACTCCACTCTCTTCGACAACATTCTTGATCGCCGCGACCATCGTTAATGACGATCCTGCCAACGTGCCATCTACAAGTCGAGGTCCGCCGTCGACTACCCGAATTCCACGCTTGACGGCGGATTCCGATTCAACGGCAATTGAATCGGTTATTAGCACGACGGCGTGGGGCTTGGCTCGAAACGCAAGGGTTATCGCGCGTGGCTGGACGTGGACTAGATCGGCGATCAGCGAGAAAGCGACGCGGTCATCGGTAAGAGCGATAAGAGCAACTCCGTCGTCACGATGATGGATACCGGACATCCCGTTGAACAGGTGTGTGACTAACTGAACCCCCAAGTCGATTGCCTTGAGTGTCGTTTCATCGGAAGCACGAGAGTGGCCAACTGCAACAACAATGTTTCGATTCCGTAATTCAGAAATTGCCTCCATCGCAACAGGATTTTCAGGAGCCAACGTGACTATCCGAACGATGTCGGGAATCTGCTTGAACCATCCAGGTTCGGTCGCGCTTGCAAACCGCGGATCGTGGGCGCCGAGCGCATCACCGAGAAATGGACCTTCCAGATGGACACCTGCAATATCAGGTCGCAAGGTATTTGAGCGTTGCTTGGCGGCGATGACAGAACTGAATTTGCGTGCATAGCCATCCAGTGGTGCGCTGATCAATGTGGGGAGCCACGTTGTCACACCTTGTTCCAACAGGGCCTGGTCGAGCAATGGCCAGTCATCGTCACGCGCGCCGGACACATCAATTCGACCAATTCCGTTGACTTGAATGTCTATAAAACCGGGAGCGAGCAAAAGATCTTCGTATCCGTCCGTGATTGAAGTAATTGAGGTAATCAGACCGTCTTGGCAAGTCACTTCATGCGGACCCTTGATGCAGTTTGGTAGGGCAATCCGAGCCGCGCGAATAACAAGACTCTTCGAAGTTCCAATCGATGTCACGCTTGTTGGAGAATACACCGTCTACTCTGGAACGCCGTGGGTAGCAGAACCGTGTTATCAGAATCGGCTTCCAAAGAGTTGCTCAGAGGCTACGGAATACCGTTTGCGGCCGAACGAAATGTCGCCTCCGTAGCGGAGGCGCAGATCGCCGCGGACGAAATTGGATTTCCCGTGGCGCTCAAATTGAATGGCGACAACATTTCGCACAAGACCGAACGTGGGCTCGTCCGACTGGGTCTTGCAGATGTCGGGGCGGTGGAAGATGCCGCCAATGATTTGCAAGCGCTTGTTACGCCGCAAGACGGTCAGACGAGCCTGCTCGTTGCCGAAATGATTGAAGGCAATCGCGAACTTATTGCAGGATTAGTGGTTGACAAACAATTCGGGCCAGTAATAATGCTCGGCACCGGGGGAATCTACGCAGAGGCGCTTGGCGATGTAGTTTTCAGAATTCTCCCTTTAGTCAAAGGTGATCCAGCCGCGATGCTCAACGAATTGAAATTGAGAGATTTGTTTTCCAGATTTCGAGGCATGGACGAGGCGAATCTCGGGGACCTAACCGCGGTGCTTGGTGGCCTCGAAGGCGCGTGGAAGGAAAATCCGGAAATCGACTCGATCGATATCAACCCTCTCATTGTTCGATCGGACGGGCATCTCGTTGCGGTCGATGCGCTTGTCGAAATTGGTCACCCACAAGATCATGTAAACCAGAATCCGATTCGTCAGGTAACGATCAGCGATCGACACTTTGGCGCATTGCTAAACCCTCGTGGCGTAGTCGTCATTGGCGCGTCGACCCATCCGGGCAAATTTGGTTTTGTCACTCTGCACAACATTCTTGTTGGTGGATACCAGGGAACAATCTTTGCCACGAATCGCAACGGTGAGCAGGTGCTTGGCGTCAAGACCGTCACCTCAGTTGGTGAGCTTCCACAAGGTGAAATCGATTTGGCAATCATCTGCACTCCTTCAATTGCCAACTTCGACATTCTCGGTGAGTGCGCTGCCAAGAATATTTCTGCAGTGTATGTAACGACCGCTGGCTATGGGGAGGCTGATGAGGATGGACAAGTCTTGCAACAAAGACTCGCGGCAGAGGCAGACAGATTGGACCTTCTCTTGCTTGGCCCAAATGGACAGGGATTGATTAGCACACCGATCAAGCTATTTGGACAAATTGTTGCCCCGTATCCACCAAGCGGCAGCATTTCTGTTGCCAGTCAAAGCGGAAATTTCGCTTCCGGTTTTCTCAATTACGCACGACAGACAGGTGTTGGAATATCCCGATCGATATCGGTAGGTAACGCGGCGCAGGTTTCGGTTGGAGCAGTAGTCGACTTCTATTCGCGAGACGATCAGACACGGGTCTCGCTTGCCTACATCGAGGGAGTCCAGGATGGTTGTGAGTTGATGGCGCAGTTATCGAACGCTACGCAATCGAAACCACTTGTTATTGTCAAGGGCGGAACCACCGCCTTAGGTGCTCGGGCGGCGACGAGCCATACCGGATCGCTGGCCAGCGATGACCGAATTTTTGATGGAATGTGCCGTCAGATTGGGGCTAGTCGGGCTAAAACGATTGAAGAGGCATTCGATATTGCGGCAACGTTTGCGACACAACCACTGCCGCGTGGTCCGCGAACCGCTGTGCTCACAACGGTGGGCGGCTGGGGAGTAGTGACCACCGATGCCCTCCACTTGGACGGTTCACTTACACTCGTTGAATTGCCAAGCGACCTCGTCGACGAATTGAACACGCTCTTGCCAAGCCGTTGGAGCAAGGGCAATCCGATTGATTGTGCTGGCGGCGAAACTCGCGACACCATTCCACAAATTCTCGAGCTCCTGGCAAGTCACTCGAGCATTGACGCAATCATTTTTCTTGGGATCGGTGTGCAGAGCAATCAAGCCAGATCGATGACAGATGGGCGTTTCTATCCGGACTTCGGTTTAGAGCGAATTGTCTCCTATCACCAGCGTCAAGACGAGAGGTTTGCCCAGGCGGCGGATGAGGCCTCAACAAAGTATGACAAACCAATTCTGACCACGACAGAATTGTCCGTGGCTGATCCGCAGAACGCAGGAGTTTTGGCGGTACGTCAATCAGGAAGACTGTGCTATCCGAGCGGAAACCGTGCAGTTGTGGCGCTTGGACATCTCTACCGCTACGCAAAGTTTTGCGGATTGTCAACGTGATTAAAAATCCAGAGGATCAATTGGTCGCCCCTTTGGCAAGTACTGCTCGACGGAGCAGGATCGGGTCGTCTCGACGCGTAACGGCAACACTCATTGCCGCCCTGTTGGTTGGTGCCGCGCCGCTCGCGGTGATTTGGCGTATTAGTGAGCGAGTCGCTCACGAGGTGACGGAGGTAAAGGCATCCGCGGTAGGCGAATCGGTTTTGACAACACCTTTGCTTTCTGTTCGCCGGGCGCCAAGCACGTTGTCCGCAGAGATTCGGATTGGTGGTCTTCGCAACTCATTGCGTCCGATTGCGGCAAGCCTGCCGGAGCAATCGTGTATGGAAGTGGCGGTGGAAGGTCGAAATATCTCCGAAACCAACGTCAACACGCCATTGGTTCCCGCAAGCAATTTGAAGGTCCTCGTCGCCGCTGCCGCCCTTGAAGTGTTGGGCGAAGATTTCCACTACACGACAAAAATTGTTGGTATCGCCGACGGAAACACGATCCAGGGCGATTTGTGGCTTGTTGGTGGGGGAGACCCGCTACTCACGGCAGGCGACTACCCAAGTACCGAGGCACAACCGACGCTGTCGCCAACGCGCATCGAGTCTCTCTTCGAGGCGCTCAAATCGGCGGGGATCACCACTATTAGTGGCTCTATTGTTGGAGATGAATCGCGCTACGACACTGAGCGATTTACACCATCGCTTGGACTTGGAATCCGCGGTACGGAACTCGGCCCGCTTGGTGCGCTTCTTCTAAACGATGGCGAGATTGCCGCCTCGCCGATCAAGCCGGACAGTCCGGCACTTTCTGCGGCGATTGAATTCACGCGGTTGCTTACCGAAAGCGGGATCACGGTGGTAGGGCTGCCGAAAACTGGTACCGCATCCGGCGACCTCCCGGTGATTGGCATGGTGGATTCTGCACCAATGAAAGACGTCGTGGTCGAAATGCTCACAAACAGCGACAACAACACGGCTGAACTTGTGCTCAAGGAACTTGGCAAATCGGAGAGCGAGCAGGGAACACGAATCGGCGGTCTCGCCGTCGTCTTACGGGTGTTGCGTGAAGCAAACATCAACATTGACGGACTGGCTATGACAGATGGTTCTGGATTGGATCGCTCAAATCGAATCACGTGCACAACACTCCAGTCGGTACTCATTCGAGATGGCGGGTTTGGTTCGTTAACGATGGGTTTTGCGGTGGCCGGTCAAAGTGGAACTCTGTCGGACATCTTTCTTTCCGGTCCGATGAGGGGTGTCATGCGAGGCAAAACCGGAACATTGACTGGGGTGAAGGCATTGTCTGGAGTCATACCTTATGCAGAGAAGCAGGCGATCATTTTTTCGATCCTGCTCAATGGAACCGGAGTCTCCAACCAGAGCTCATACAGGCCGATCTGGTCTGCCTTGACTGACGCCTTGGCAAAGTTCTCATTGCGGCCAACAGCGATCGAACTTGCACCACTTGCTGCAACCGACAAACCGTAGTGACCTAGTCGGGGAGGGCATCTGGCGCTGGTAAATTGAACGGATGAAGCGCTTCAAATCCCGCCATAAAGAAACGCTTGTGGATGCACCAGGCTTTGGCGAACTAGTGAATTTGGTGGTCTCCTATGCCAAACAGGAGACTCTCGACCCAATTCGAGGTGCAGGCAGGTGGTTGGCATTCGGATTCGCCGCGGTGATTTCTCTCATTATCGGGATTTCTCTTCTGGCGCTTGGAATTCTGCGGTTGTTGCAATACGAAGTATTTGGCGGGGCCACAACATGGTCATGGATTCCATACGTCATCGTCATGACGCTGTGTGCAGTAGTTGGAGTCATCTCCTTGAGTCGAATCAAGAAGGACTCGCTTCATTTGGGGAACCGACAATGAGCGATGGAGAGAAAATTACTCGCCAGGAATTAGAGGACAAATTTCAGGCCCTGCAAGATGACCTTCAGTTCAAGGTCACCGACAAGAAGAGTCGCCTCGCCACGGGATTGACAATTGGTGGGGGAGCCCTTCTGTTTTTGACCTACATGTTTGGACGTCGTAAGGGCCGCAAGCGGCGAAGTGTTGTCGAAATTCGCCGAGGGTAACAATGCCCAAGCGCTATTTGAGGAAATCTGTCAAGCAATGGAGCGGCCTGTGGACCTTCCTGCTGTTAGTAGACGTCATCCGTTTTATGCGTCGGCGTCAACGACGCGTGACGACCAGGAAGGTGCTTAAGGATGGCGACGTGCTGATCATTTCGAGCACGGTAAGCCCCGACAAGAAATGAGTGGCGAACACAAACGTTTTGAATTTGGAGACAAAGTCCTACTCGTAGATTCAAAGAAGCGCCGGTATCTCGTCTCGCTCAAAGAAAATGGCGAGTTCCACAGCCACTCTGGTTTCCTGGCCCATGGTGACATCGTTGGACAACGAGAGGGCTGCGTGCTCGCATCGACCAAGGGCAGCACATACTTCGTGCTCAGACCAACGTTGGAAGATTTCGTTGTCGAAATGCCTCGCGGTGCCCAAGTTATCTACCCAAAGGACTTGGCAACTATCTGCATGATCGCCGACATTGCCCCTGGTGTACGCGTATTTGAATCCGGAGTCGGCTCGGGGGCACTTTCAATGGCCATGCTTCGATCCGGCGCCAACATCGTTGGTTACGAACTGCGCGAAGACTTTGCCAATCGTGCGCAATCCAATGTTCGGACATTTCTCGGTGCGGATGCCTTGAGTAGGTTTGACGTGCAACTGCGCGATTGCTACGAAGGAATCGACGGAAACGAATTCGACCGCGTCATCCTCGATCTGCCCGAGCCATGGCGAGTCATTCCTCACGCCCAAAACGTTCTGCGCCGCGGCGGAATTTTTTTGGCCTACACGCCAAGCATTACCCAGGCCGCACAGGTTCGTCATGAACTCGGTCCAAGTTGGATGGAGTCACGAACGCTCGAGGTGTTGCATCGGACGTGGCATATTGAAGGCCAATCGGTGCGCCCCGATCACCGAATGGTGGCCCACACTGGATTTATAACTGTCTCCAGATTTATCGGAGACTGACTAGAACCGCGCTACTCGCTTATGGTTCAATGAAAATGCATTCACCCGGGCACTCTTCGGCGGATTCGATGACCGCATCAAGCTGACCCTCAGGAATTTCGGCCATCCCGTCGGCCCCTTGGGCATTGCCCTTGGCAGTTGCAAAAATCTTGTCCTTTTCGCGGACATAGGCGAGACCGTCATCAAGCAAGGTGAACACGTCCGGTGCAATTTCTTCGCACAGTCCGTCACCGGTGCACAAATCTTGATCGATCCAAACCTTCATTTCCAAACCCGCATGTGACGTGTTCTCCTTGTTTATGAACGACCTTTAGGGTACACGCCACCGCCGGTGAAATAGGGGTTATGGGAACTCTGGGTTATGGCTGTACTCAGGACATCGACGCTGCTAGACACAGAGGTAGTACTCAATTCGGCGGAAGGGGGATCGAGATGACTAAAGAGCCAGAGTCAAGCGATTTCCCCGTGCGACTGCACATCATGGAAGAGCGCTTGCAAGAGGTGAAGGGCCTCTTGGCGCGAGAAATAGCGAAGAACGAAAAACTGTCCTATTCAATGCGCGAATATCGCGAACACATTGCCGCGCTACGGGACGAAGTGGCGAAACTCACCCAGCCGCCGTCCGGCTACGGCGTTGTTGTCGGTAAAAACGATGACGGCACCGTTGACGTACTGACAAATGGCCGCAAAATGCGAGTGACTATGCACCCAGACATCGAGATCGACGGCCTCGAGCGAGGTGCGGAGGTCGTGCTCAATGACAGTCTCAATATTGTCCTGGCCAGACGATCGGAATCGACCGGCGAGGTCGTATCTCTGAAAGAAATCTTGGAGGACGGAATACGAGCCGTTGTTATTGGTCGGAGCGACGAAGAACGAGTTTGCGAATTGGCCGATGCCATCCGAGGGATTCACCTGCGATCCGGGGATTTGCTGCGACTCGACCCTCGAACAAATCTTCTACTCGAAAAATTGGAGCAACCGGAAGTCGAGCATCTTCTTTTAGAGGAAGTTCCAGACATTTCGTATAGCGACATTGGCGGTCTCGACGAACAGATCGAACAAATCGCCGACGCCGTTGAGCTTCCGTTCCTATATCAGGAACTCTTTGCAGAACACCAACTGCCCGCGCCAAAGGGGATCCTCCTGTATGGCCCTCCCGGATGCGGCAAAACGCTCATTGCCAAAGCGGTTGCCAATTCATTAGCCAAAAAAGTCGCGTCAAGTATCGGCGGTGAAAAAGGCCACAGCTACTTCATCAATATCAAGGGTCCCGAACTTTTGAACAAATACGTCGGGGAGACCGAGCGACAGATTCGCCTCATCTTTCAGCGAGCAAGGGAGAAAAGCGAAGAAGGTTGGCCGGTCATTGTGTTCTTCGACGAAATGGATTCGATGTTCAGGACACGCGGCTCGGGTATTTCCTCTGACATGGAATCGACGATTGTTCCTCAACTCCTCGCAGAGATTGATGGAGTCGAAGGACTACGCAACGTAATCGTTATAGGTGCAACCAATCGGGAAGACCTCATCGACCCAGCAATCTTGAGACCGGGAAGATTGGACGTCAAAATTCGGATCGAACGGCCGGACGCTGTCGCCGCCAAGCAGGTGTTTGCCCGCTATCTCACAGTCGACCTGCCAATTGATGAGCAGGAGATTACTGACGGGGACAAGGCAAAGACCGTCGAGCGACTCATTGATCAAACCGTCAGAGAGATGTATCGAGAAGACGATGTCAATCGGTTTCTGGAAGTCACGTATCAAAACGGTGATAAGGACATTCTATTTTTCAAGGATTTCTCATCTGGCGCGATGATCGAAAATATTGTACGCAGGGCTAAGAAACTGTCGATCAAGCGGTTGATTGCCGGCGGGCGCAAAGGGATTAATGGCAATGATTTATCTCAGTCAATTCGCCAGGAATTTAAGGAACACGAAGATCTACCCAACACCACCAACCCAGACGATTGGGCAAAGATCTCGGGCCGCAAAGGTGAGCGAATCGTGTTCATTCGAACGCTGGTCCATGAGGGAGACGGCAGCAAGACCGATGCTGGCGGACGATCCATCGAACCGACTGCGACGGGACAGTACCTGTAAATGGCAATTCCAAAGGTCTGTGGGATCGAAACCGAGTACGGAATCAGCGTGCGAGGTTCCGACGTCAATCCCGTCATGTCGTCGACATTGCTGATCAATTCGTATTTAGGACGAAACCAACAGTCAATCGGCTGGGATTTCCAAGACGAACATCCAGGTTCCGATGCACGAGGTTTCTCCCTAGATGACATTTTGGATCCGGATATTGAAATGCACCTGGTCAACAGGGTGTTGACGAATGGCGCGCGGTACTACGTCGATCACGCCCATCCAGAAATTTCGACTCCGGAGTGTCGGACCGCCGACGAAGTTGTTCTCTTCGATCGAGCCGCGGAGGAAATCATTCGCCGAAGCATGGAGAGCGCCAACGAGTTGTTGCCGTCCGGGTCTGAGATCATTATCTATAAGAACAATTCGGATGGTAAAGGGAATAGCTACGGCTGCCACGAAAACTATCTAGTGGCCAGGGAAACATCCTTTGCCCGATTGGCGGCGGAAATCACACCGCACTTTGTGTCCCGACAGATATATTGCGGGGCCGGGAAAGTTGGTAGTGAGGCTCCAGCGACAAACAGCAGTGACGTTCCATTCCAAATCAGTCAAAGGGCTGACTTCTTCGAAGAGGAGATCGGACTTGAGACGACCCTCAAGCGGCCGATTGTCAACACGCGTGACGAACCGCATTGCGATCCCACAAAATACCGAAGGTTGCACGTAATTGTCGGTGACTCCAACATGAGCGAAGTGGCCACATTTCTCAAGGTTGGTACGACCGCAATAGTTCTATCGATGATCGAAGACGGTGTACTTAATCACCTGCCTTTTATCGCCAACCCGGTTACCTCAATTCGGCAGCTAAGCCACGACCCGAGCCTCCAGGCGACGGTGTTGCTTTCCAACGGGAGTCGAGCGACGGCGCTTCAAATTCAGTGGTCGCTCTTTGAATCTGCCCAAAAGTACGCGATGACACATGGCCTCGAACCAGTCGGTGATCTAATCGGCGAGCAGGTTCTAACCGAATGGGAACTCGTTCTTAACGGATTGGAGCGCGACATCGACTCGGTGGCCGGAGTCGTCGATTGGGTGGCCAAGAAACGAATCGTTGACGGATTCGCCCAACGGCATTCACTGCTCGCCGACGATCCTCGCTTGAAGGCGATCGACATTCAGTACCACGACCTACGAGCCAACAAATCGTTGGCCTCATTTGCCGGGCTTAGAACTTTGGTGACACAACTCAATGTGACAAAAGCAATTTCACAACCACCCGATACCACGCGGGCATACTTTCGAGGGACCTGCCTCCGCAAATGGCCCGAAAGTATTGTCGCGGCGAACTGGGACAGCCTTGTCTTTGACGTGGGCCGTGAATCGTTGTTGCGGATACCAATGATGGAACCCCTACGGGGAACCAGGGAGCTAACCGGGGGACTCCTCGACGAGTGCCAATCACCCGACGATCTGATCAACCGACTAGGCGAAGTTGTCCAACCGCTATGAATCAGCGCTTTGCATGCGATCTCTGTCCTGCAAAGGGGAGTCATGGTTGGATATGGTGCATCTATGGCTGAACGAATTCGAAAACACAAACCGACTCCCGAGCACCGTGACGAGTCGAAACAAGGCGACCAAGTCGTGGGCACCAGCGGTGTGAAATTGAAGGCCGAATTGGATGAACTGTTGGACGAAATTGATGGCGTCCTAGAGTCCAACGCAGAGGACTTTGTCAAGAGTTACGTGCAAAAGGGAGGGCAGTAGCCCTAACCTGCAACAACTATGTCGATGCCTATGTTTTCCCATGATCATGATCCGGGCGCGAACTTCGGCGAATTTCTCAAACGTGTTGGCCTCTCGCCATTTGATCGTGCCCAAAACGTTGGAGACATGATTTTGCCACACGCCACAACGTGCGTCGCTTTGAAATTTGCAGACGGCGTGGTCATGGCTGGGGATCGCCGTGCCACTTTTGGCAATTTCATCAGCCACCGAGAAATGGAAAAGGTTGTTCAGGCAGACGACTTCAGTGGCGTCGCTATTGCGGGCGCGGCCGGACCAGCGATGGAAATGGTGAAGTTGTTTCAATTGCAGTTGGAGCACTACGAAAAGGTCGAGGGCCAGCAACTATCGCTAGAAGGTAAGGCAAATCAACTTTCGATATTTGTACGCAGCAATTTGCCAGCCGCGATGCAAGGAATGATGGTCGTGCCAATTTTTGCTGGGTTTGATCTACTTTCCAACGAGGGTCGACTGTGGGATTACGACGCCACCGGAGGTCGCTATGAGGAACGAGACTTCGTCGCTACAGGTTCTGGAATGATGCACGCTTCAACGGTCCTTCGAGTCAGTTGGCGCCGAGACATGGCGAGTGCGGATGCGATTGCTCTCGCCGCGCGTGCGTTGTGGGAGGCCTCGGACGCGGATTCAGCAACTGGAGGACCCGATGCCTTACGTGGCATTTATCCCGTTGTGGCGTCGATTACGAGCAATGGTTTTCAGCGAGTAGGCGACGATGTGTTGGCCCAGATTTATGCCACGATCGCCGAGGGAGTCCGCCTGCGATGAGCATGCCGTTCTATGTAGCACCAGAACAAATGATGAAGGACCGCGCAGACTATGCGCGAAAGGGGATCGCTCGAGGACGTGCCCTCGTGGCCCAGCAGTTTGCCGACGGAATTGCATTGGTGGCAGAGAATCCGTCCAACACCCTGCGCAAAGTCAGCGAGATTTACGATCGAATCGCCTTCGCCGGAGTGGGCAGGTACAACGAATTCGACCAACTTCGCGTAGCCGGAGTGCGCGCGGCCGATCTCAAGGGTTACCAGTTCTCTCGGCACGACGTGGACGCACGCGGACTAGCCAATCAGTATGCACAGATTCTTGGGCAGACGTTTACACACGAAATGAAGCCGTTGGAAGTTGAAATCCTTGTTGCTGAAGTCGGGACGACCGTCTCGGGGGACAGGCTTTTTCATATCTTGTATGACGGCACCGTTGTAGATGAGCAGCACTATTGCGTATTGGGCGGAGACGCAGAGAGCATCAGAGAGCGCCTCGTTAGTGGATATACGGAACATGGTTCGCTTACGGACGCCCTCAAGATCGCCAGGACCGCCCTTAAGGGCCCCGACCGCGAATTAGCGGTATCTGATTTAGAGGTGGCGGTTCTAGAACGCAACGGCAAGCGTCGTTGCTTTTCGAGGCTCAACGACGATGCCGTCAACCGCTTTCTGTCCTGATGGACCGACGCATATTCGGAATTGAAAACGAATATGGGGTTACCTGCACACTGAGAGGTCAGCGACGCCTTGGCCCAGACGAAGTAGCGCGCTACCTATTTAGGCGAGTCGTTTCGTGGGGTCGAAGTTCAAATGTGTTTCTCGAAAATGGTGCGCGTCTGTATCTCGACGTTGGATCCCATCCCGAGTACGCCACACCGGAGTGCGACTCGATTTACGACTGCGTCGTTCACGATAAGGCCGGCGAGCGGACACTGGAAAATTTGATGGCGGGAGCTGAGCAACGCTTGCGCGATGAAGGAATTCGGGGAACCATCTACTTGTTCAAGAACAACACCGATTCCGCAGGAAACTCATACGGCTGCCACGAAAATTATCTGACCCGAAGAAATAGCGACAATGGCGAGTACTCCGATGTGTTAATTCCGTTTCTCGTTTCGCGCCAGATTTTCACGGGCGCCGGTCACATTTTGCAAACCGCGCGCGGTCCTATTTTTTCGATCTCCCAACGTGCTGAGCACATTTGGGAAGGCATGAGTTCAGCGACAACGCGCAGTCGCCCGATCATCAATACCCGCGACGAACCACACGCCGACGCAGAGAAGTATCGCCGCCTGCACATCATCGTCGGTGATTCGAACATGAGCGAATACACAACATTTCTCAAAATTGGATCGACTGCCTGCATGCTTCGAATGCTCGAGGATAAGTCGTTTTCACTTCGTGATTTCACATTGGAGAACCCGATCAGGGCAATTCGGGACATCAGCCACGACGTCACTTGCCGACGCAAAGTTCGTCTGGCTAGCGGAAGGGAACTCTCTGCACTTGATATTCAGCGCGAATACCTGGATCGCGCGCTTAAATACGCAGACCTCAAAGGCTTCTCAGAACTTGAACAGACGGCATTGGAAATGTGGGAACACTGCATTTCCACCATCGAAAATGATCCACTCAAACTGGAAACCCAAGTTGATTGGGTCATCAAGTATCGATTGATCGAGTCATATAGACATAAGCACAATCTGGCACTGGACGAAGCGAAAGTGCAGTTGCTTGATCTTCAATATCATGACATCCGCCGCGATCGCGGAGTGTTTTACAAATTGCAGGAACGTGGTCTTGCCGATCGAATGTGTACAGATGACGACATCACTACCGCGCTCACCGAACCACCCAAAACAACTCGGGCGAGGCTTCGCGGCGAATTCATCAAGCGAGCCAAGGAGCGAAAACGTGACTACACCGTCGATTGGGTCCACCTCAAATTGAATGATCAGGCCCAACGAACAGTGTTGTGCAAGGACCCATTTAAATCTCGAGATGAACGAGTCGAAAAGCTCATAGCTTCTTTGTGAACCATCGATTCGAACGGCCGCCAGATACGGTGGACGCGATGTCTGAGCAGGCCGAGCCGCAGTTCGTTAAGTCAAACACCGCCGCAAGGACCATTCGCGATTGGGTCATTGTCATCGTGGTCGCCCTCGTCATCGCTCTTTTGGTGCGAATGTTCGTGCTTCAGCAGTTCTACATCTCTGGGCCAAGCATGCAATCGACGCTGCAACAAGACAATCGTGTACTGGTCAATAAATTGTCATATCGGTTGCACGGCATTGGCCGGGGCGATGTGGTGGTGTTTGATCGAGTGACAAGTAACGGTCAAACTGTTCAACATGATGACCTGATCAAGCGCGTCATCGGACTATCGGGCGACGTCGTGGAAATCAAGGATTGCGTCGTATTGGTCAATCACGAGATCATTGACGAGCCATATCTGAATTCCGATGATCTTGCCCAATCGTCTCTCGATGACCGTTGCCGAGTGCCAACTCTGGCCCCACAAACCGTGCCCGCGCACAAAATTTTTGTGATGGGGGACAATCGACCTCAATCGTTTGATAGCCGAATGTTTGGTCCGATTAATGAGGATCTAGTTGTCGGTCGCGCATTCGTTGTCTTGTGGCCGCTTTCGGCGATCAAATGGCTGTAGTCGGTTCGACGCCTATTTCCTGTCGATAGACATCGACCATTCGATCTACCCAGTCGCTATAGACGGCATCGACACCCATTCGTAACGCCGTTTGTAGCGCAGGCTCGTATTGCAAGTCCCAACTAAACGTGGCAATTCCAAACCGGTGAAACAATGCAACCGTTCCACCATTCCAATCTGTGTGGTGCATGTTGCACACATCGATTCCGCTGTTGGCCAACGTCGCGGCTCGTCGCTCTGGTCCTTCCTTGATCTTGGCCAACCGAGTCGAGTCGACAAGATGTGCGCCTTCCGTGTCTCCGCGATTGGAAATTAGAAATTCATAGTGGGGATGGCAAATCCAAAGCCGCTCGACCATTGCCTCGTCCCGTGATCGAACGATCGCCATCACCTTGGCAAGCGAAGTCTGGTCTTTGATATCCAAGCTGAGGTGATACTGCGTACCACACGTTTCTAATAGATCGTCCAGCGAAGGAATATGCGACGGCAACTGGGCCTTAGTCAATTCGCCAATCGATCGCTTGCGACCGCCGAATTTGGCGACACCGTCGTGATCGAGTACCACCTCACCGTCTTGGGTGCACCAAACATCGCTCTCTAGTCCCGTCGCGCCGAGGCGCAATCCCAATCGAAAAGCCTCCAATGTGTTTTCCGGAGCATGGGCGCGCGCTCCGCGATGGGCAAAGGCGATCGGATATGCAAATTGCGAAGGCAATTTTTGTTGCACGGCCCAATGATAGGTACGAGCGCCGGGCCAACGCGCGCGGCTTTAGAATGACGAGCGATGTTCAATTTGTCCGGTAGCGAGATCGTGTTTTTGTTGATTATCGGTCTAGTTGTGCTCGGCCCAGAAAAGTTGCCAAACGCACTACGCAAGGCTGGCCGTATTTACGGAGAATTCAAGCGAATCGCCTCCGGTGCTGAGTCGGATTTTCGGTCCGCATTTGCTGAGCCGCTCCGCGAACTGCAAGATACCGCGACCGGTTACAAGTCAATCTTCACCAAAGCGGCTTCGGAGATTACACAAGATGTCAAGAATTCATACGCCAAGGGGACGGCAAATGAGCCCACCGAAACTGAGTCGCAAGTTGCACCAGAAGTCGAAGTACAAAGCACCACCGTGGTTTCCCGACCGGTAGGTTCCGACGAAGTAATTGACGGAATGTGATGGCCTTTAGACGGATCAAGTCTGTGGATCCAACCGACGAAAACATGACCTTGGTGGGGCACCTTGCCGAGTTGCGCATGCGAATAGTCAGGTGCCTACTTGCAATTGCCATCGGCGCCGCGGGAATTCTCATTTTCTATGATCAGGTCCTTCAATTTCTGACCAAGCCGTATCGAAACCTGTGCGAGACAAAACCCGACTTGAAATGCAATGGCTCTTTGTTTGCCCTTGGCCCGATTGAAGGTCTTGCACAACGAATGCGAATTGCGGGTTACGGCGGACTGATTATCGCCTTGCCGGTGATCTTCTGGCAGTTGTGGCGCTTCATTGTGCCGGCTCTTAACAAGCGCGAAAAGCGGTACACGATTCCGTTTATCGTCTCCTCGATCCTCTTGTTTGCGCTCGGCGGGGTCCTCGCATACTGGACTTTGGACAAGGCTCTCGAGTTCCTCATCTCTTGGTCCGGTAAGGACGTCACTCAGGCGTACCAGATTTCCAAATACGTCAGTTTGGTGGCGCTCATGGTCCTCGCATTTGGAGTCGGGTTTCTCGTGCCAGTCCTGGTCGTTTTCCTACAACTGGTTGGAGTGGTCACTCCGCGAACGTTAATTAAACAGTGGCGTTATTCAATCTTGGGCGTTTTTGTCACGGCAGCCGTGATCACACCTAGTGGCGATCCGATCAGCATGATGGCCCTTGCAATACCGATGACTCTTCTGTTTCTGTTGGCGATTCTTATTGGATACATCGTGGAGCGTCGTCGGACCAAACAGTCTGCATGATCTCACCATTTCGTGCGTCGCTCACCAGTCATTACGACTTTGCGTTAGACCGTTTCCAATTGGAGGCCTTGGCGGTACTCGACGTCGGTGAAAGTGTGCTCGTGGCCGCGCCTACGGGTTCTGGCAAGACTGTCGTCGCCGAATATTCCATCGCCTTAGCTCGCCAGCACGGCAAACGGGCGATCTACACAGCGCCATTGAAAGCACTTTCCAATCAGAAATTTGGTGATCTAGTCGCCCACTATGGCGGACTAGAAGTTGGATTGCTTACTGGCGACAACAGCATCAACTCTGGTGCCCCGATCTTGGTGATGACGACAGAGGTGTTGCGAAACATGATTTACGCGGACTCTCACGCTCTAGACAATTTGGGAGTCGTCGTCCTCGATGAGGTCCATTTTCTGCAGGACGCGTATCGGGGACCAGTGTGGGAAGAAGTGATCATTCATCTGGAACCGACGGTACAGCTCGTGTGTTTGTCAGCCACAGTCTCTAATGCGGAGGAAGTCGCGGACTGGCTAACCACCGTGCGCGGGCCAACGCGCGCAATCGTCGAAGTACACAGACCGGTCGAACTGATCAACCACTACGTGGTGGGGGATAAGGCCACAGATCGGGTGAGGATCTTCGACACTCTCGTCGGTACTCGGCCAAACCCAGAAGTCGAGCGCCTGGAAAGTAGTGCCGCACGCCAGGGCCAAGTGTCGCCGCGATTCACGAACCAGCGTTCGGCCAAGCGTCCACAACGAAGATCACGTTTATTCTCGCCGTCGAGAATCGAGGTGGTCAGTCTGCTCAAAGATCAAGACTTGCTACCTGCAATATTTTTCATTTTCAGTCGTAACCAATGCAACGAGGCGGCAATGGCATGTCTCAAATCTGGAATCCGATTCACCAATGCCGAAGAACGCAAGGAAATCGCCTCAATTATCGATGAGCGTCTCGACATGTTTACAGATGACGATCTTGCGGTGCTTGAATTTTCGCAATATGCAAACCAACTTGAATCTGGTATTGCCACTCACCACGCTGGAATGGTGCCGACATTCAAAGAGATCGTCGAAGCTTGTTTCGTTCGCGGATTGGTCAAGGTCGTATTTGCCACCGAGACACTCGCCGTCGGAATCAACATGCCTGCCAGGGCAGTGATCATCGATAAGTTGACAAAGTTCACGGGCGAGCATCATCAGGCGCTCAAACCATCCGAATACACCCAATTGACGGGTCGCGCGGGCCGTCGTGGCTTGGACAGTGTTGGTCATGCACTCGTTCTATGGAGCCCGTTTGTGTCGTACGCGGCTGTGGCCGAACTGGCGCTCAGTCGATCCTTCAAACTCACATCGGCTTTCCGCCCGACGTACAACATGGCAGCCAATCTCATTCAAACCACGTCGCAGGTCGAGGCACGACACCTTCTTAATTTGTCGTTCGCCCAATTCCAGGCCGGTCGAGAAGTGGTTGAAGTTCAGGCGCGAATATCTCGGCGCAGTCGGGAGCGGGACAGGCTACGCGCTCAATCGCAGAGCCCGTTCGGCGATATCCAAGAGTTTCGCGCCCGAGGCACCACCTGGCGGCGACGTTCGCTTATCGAATCGTCGATTTCACACCTGCAACCGGGCGACGTGATTTTCGTAACCAAATCCGGCGATCCGGCACGCGCCGTTGTGTTAGCTACTGCCCAGCGAACCAATGGAACCAAAATCACCGCTCTTGGAATTGACCGTTCCGTCTTGTCGCTGACAGAACGTGATTTCGAATCTGCCCCGCAGACTCTCACTCACATCGAATTGCCATTGCCGTACGCGCCGACCAATCCGAGATTCCTCAGAGAGGCACACGTCCGGTTGCAAAATGTCAAGACTGGCGGGCGAGCCAATCGTCGCCACACTGGCGATGAATCGATCGAGGCGCACGCAGTCGAAAGCGACCCAGACCTCAAACACAGACTGAACGCGGCGGTTTCGGCGGATCGAATCGATAGAGAACTGGAACAGTTACAGCGGCGAGTCGATCACTCCGTGCAATCGGTGAGTAGACGCTTTGACGAAGTTGTGATGCATATGGAGGAGTGGGGATATGTATCCAAATGGTCGCTGACCGAGCGGGGTCGAACTCTTTCTCGATTGTTCCACGAATCCGACATGCTGATTGCAGAATCGGTTGTTGAGGACATATTTGAAGGTCTCGATCCGCCATCTTTAGCTGCGTTGGCGAGCGTCTTTGTCTATGAGCACCGAAGCAGTGACCCTGCTCCAAAGCCACAGTTTCCAAATCCGCTTCTTAAGACTCGTTGGCGGGAGATAAATCAAATTAGCAACACGATGTCCGCAGCCGAAGAGAAACGAGGCATTCCGATGCATCGCCCGCCTGATCCCGGGTTTATTGCGACAACGTTCATGTGGGCGAGTGGCAGCGACCTCTATGACATTTTGGACAATGATGATCTGACCGCCGGAGACTTTGTGCGCACGATGAAGCAACTCATCGATCTATTGCGCCAGTTGGGCCAGGTGGCGACAAGCGCGGATGGTCGTGATGCCGCGATCGAAGCAAGCAATCGATTGTTTCGTGGTGTTGTTGCGGCGTCGAGTGCGTTCGGTGTATCGCCCTCGTGATTTCGTAGGGTACACGCAATGACGATCCGCAAGTTTGCTGAATGGGGACAAATCATTTCCCGTCCTCAAGCCATTGAAACATGCGATTCGGATGAACAAATCGGACAAACGGTAGCTCGTCACATGTTGGAGCAAACTGAAATTCCACACATTCATGCGACTGGCGGAAGCCTTGCCAGATCATTGGGAGACGCACACGAATTGTCAGACACCGAGGTCCGCGAATTGAACGTCGATCTCATCCACATTGATTACCGCACTTCAAATGGGCAGGGACAATCAATCGCAGCCAACTCGGTTCTACTGCGTCATCGACTCTGGAATGGGCAGATTGTTGCGGCGACAAACAGCGGCTTTTTGGGTACCTGGGAGATAGCCACGCGGGCGCACCCCAACGATGGGCGATTCGATGTCGTAGAAATAGACGAGAGCATGACGATCCGAGACCGGCTCATCACGAGGCGGCGCCTAGACCATGCAAAACCCCTATCTCATCCGTCAATAACTGGATACCAAAGCGATTCAAAGGAATGGACTTTCCACCATCCGATTCGGCTTTACGTTGATCAAAACTTTGTCGCCAAGGTGACATTTGTTCGGGCGAAGACTTTTCCGGACGCGATAAGAATGGTGATTTGACCGCTTTGTTGCACGGTCACATCCACTAGCGCTAGCTAGGCGACTCGTATGATTACCCGTCGTGACCGTGTATATACCAGAGGCGTTTTCCGACTCTGAGTCCGACCTACTCAAGCGATACTTCACCAATCTCGATGGCCCGGTTTTTGCATTGGTCAACTTGCCGGAGGTAGTCAAAGGTGCGCTTTTTGCCAGATACAGCCGAAGCGCGAAGAGCCTTCGACGACTGTTTCTTGACGAATTCGTCACCGATTTGGATCTAGCGGGAGACCAAAGCGTCGACGCCACCGTTGGAGTTGATCACGCAGAGTCACTATACGAAAAGATTTTTGTCGAATACGGTGACGACTCGGTTGCCCAACTCGGGGGAGTGCATCTGGCTTGCGAGCAGGCCTCAAATATTTTGACGAAGATCCTTGAATGGGGTCGATTGATGGCCTATCTCGAACAGAGCACGCGCTATATCAATTACGACGCTCGGCTCGGCGGGCGATATCGGTATTTCCGAGATCCGGACGTATTGATGGGACCGTTCGGCACTCGATACGTCGGCGACATGGATCGGATGTTTGACACATACAGCAGGTTGGTCGAAGGCGTGACGGAACATGTTCGTAGCACCGTTAAGCGTGGCTTCAACGACTCAGACTTTGTGTATCGGCAAGCGACGCGGGCCAAGGCGTTGGACGCGGTCCGGGGAGTCTTGCCGGCCGCGGCATTGTCCAATGTCGGAATCTTTGGCACTGGCCAGGCATTCGAATCGATGTTGCTTCGAATGCGAGCGCACAAGTTGCCGGAGGCGCGTCACTACGCGGACCTCATGTTGACCGAACTTCGCAAAGTTATACCCAGTTTTCTTCGTCGGGTAGATAATCCTGAGCGCGGTGGAAAATTGGGCGCCTATCTTGCCGAGAACCAGGACAACACGATGAATCTTGTCGACGATATGTTCGGGGGACTTGAAGCCGAACCGGTGCAGGAGGTCACGCTTGTCGACTTCGATCCTCAGGGCGAAGACAAATTGCTGGCCGCAATTTGTTATTCGCAATCACACCTTCCCGAATCTCAATTGCTTGAGCGAGTGAGGCGGCTTTCCCATTCTGAGCGAGTCGCGCTCATCACCGCCTACGTTGGAAATCGGGAGAATCGCCGTCACCGGCCAGGTAGAGCATTTGAACGGACCGACTATCGGTTCGACGTGTTGGGCGATTACGGGGCATTTCGCGACCTGCAGCGACACCGGTTGCTGACAATCGAATGGCAGCGACTGGCACCCGATCATGGTTATGTCATTCCCGATCTTGTCGAAGCCGCCGGTTTCAAAGAACTTTTCGACGAATCGATGGTCCGTTCAGCGACGCTGTACGACGCCCTGCGACCCGATTATCCGGAGCAGGCCGGATACGCAGTGGCGATGGCCTACAGGTTGCGCTATGTCATGCAATTCAACGCCAGGGAGGCCATGCACATACTCGAATTGCGCTCGTCCCCGCAGGGACATCCTGCCTACCGTCGAGTCGTTCTAGAAATGCATCGACTCATCGGCGAGCAGGCCGGTCACCGGGCAATTGCCGACGCGATGACCCATTTGACCCATGAGGCGCCCGAGTTGGAGCGCCTGGAATCGGAGAGGCGAGCCGAATCACGCCGTACTAGATAGGAATTTGTCATTTTGGTGCCCGAGTCGGCTACTGTACCGCCGCGCAATTGAATGAAGGGAAATACCGATGGCTGAAGACGATGTCGATGGAGCACAAGACCTAGATCCCGCGGTCTTGGCTAATGCCGAAATTGACCCGGAAGATCTCGATCCGGACACCTTGGACATCGAAATCGAAGACGTTGTGTTCGGTGACGAGACCGAAGACGTGCTTGTCGATGATCTCGGCCTGGAAATTGTCATCGAGGAAGAAGACCCAGATGTTGTCCCGACCGAGGTTGTGGCCAAAAAGGCCGTCGGCGATGAAGATGACGACGATAATGACCTACGCACAGAAGACGATGTTGAAGCAGACCTAGACGCAATACTGCGACAGAAACTTGTCGCCTCTGACGACATTCCTCCAAATGACGATGAAGACGACACGGTCGTTGATGACAAGACCGACGGATTTGAACGGCTCCAACCCAAGCGACCAGACGAACTTCAATGCGCGCAATGTTTTCTTTTGGTTCGTAAGAGCGCACCTGGTTGTCCTGTAGAGGATGATGCCTGTCCACTTTTTCCGTGAAAAACCGATCAGTTGTGATTTCTGAGTTGGTTGGGCGAATGAGAAAGCAAATTGCTACCGCGCGTGTTGTTGGAGAGTTTGCGGTGGGAATGGGAACACGCAGAGTTGGTGAGGTCATTCGCCAGATCCGGAACTCCGGAGAATCCGAAACTGCACCACCACGAGCAGTTGTCGAAGACGGCTCGTCCCAGTTGGCAATTGACTCGTATTCAGCCTTGAGCGCAATCGAAATTATTTCCAAACTTGAATCTCTTGCCGTCTCCGAATTGCGAGCGATTGCCGACTTTGAACGAACGCACAGGATGCGCCGGACCGTGCTATTCAAACTCGAACAACTTCTATCAACGTCGAGAGATTCTGACAAATGAATGTCTTCGTTCGTCGCGCGAACTTGGATGACACTCTCACGTTGAGCTCTCTGGAGACCGAGGCACGAAATCAGTTGACCAAGTTTCGCGGGGGAGAACGACTCGGACTCGGGGTGTCCCTTGTTGGCGATCGGTGGAACGAGCGTATTGATTCGAATGAGTGGTTGGTCTTGGTTGCCGGTTTCGACAACGAGGCGCTCGGCTACCTGTGCGTGAACTTCGCTGCGCCCTCTGGCGCACCACTGATTGAGGTCGTATATGTCACGGATGGCGCTCGACAGTTAGGACTGGGCGATGGCTTGGTCACAGCAGCAATTGCTGAGTGCCGAAGGCGTAATGCCAGTGAGATCGATGCCTACGCGCTACCCGGTGACCGCGAAACGAAGAACCTCTTTGAACGTTCGGGCCTTACCGCTCGTCTGCTGATCGCATCTAAGAATATTGAGGAGTGACTAACGGCCCGTCCATTTAGGCGGCCGCTTCTCGATGAACGCAGTCAATCCTTCCTTCGTGTCTTCCGACGCGAGTACCTTGGCAAATTCCTTGTTAGTCATATCGATCAGCACCTCGTCCGATTCGTAGGCAGCCGCCAACACAACTCGGCGACTTGCCCACACCGCAAGCGGTGCGGCCGCGCAAACTCGGTTGGCCAAATCCATGGCCGATTCGAGTTCGTGACCAGGCTCGACCAATCGGTTGAGGAGCCCTAGTTCGTAGGCGCGCTGTGCGGAAAGCGGTTGACCAGTGAGGATCACCTCCATGGCGTTGGCCTGACCGATTGCCCTCGGTAGTCGGAAGAGTCCACCGGCACCAGCGATCAGATTGCGTGTCGCCTCCGCCAAACCGAATGCGGAACGAGTGGTGGCCACCACCATGTCCGCGGCGAGAACTATTTCGCAACCACCCGCCGTGGCAAGTCCGTCCACAGCGGCGATCACTGGCTTGTTTCGTTGTCGGTACACAAATCCGGCGAAACCGCCGCGCTTCGTGTTGAGTGATGCGGCGGCACCAGAGTTTATTGCCTTCAGATCCGCTCCGGCACAAAAGACCGGACGTTCCTGTCCGGCGGTGTTGGCCAAAAGAATTCCCACCCACACATCCGCGTCTTGCTCGAGCCGATCGATTGCAGATTCCAATCCGGCGGCGACATCACCATTGACGGCGTTGCGAGCTTCTGGACGATTGAGTGTGATGAGGGCAATCTTGCCCCTGGTTTCGTACGTAACGATGTCTGCCATAAAGGCAGGTTAGAGCGTTACGCGCCTTCTGCCGAAGTTGATGCGACGTCGGTTGTAGTTGCGGGAGATGGTGGTTGATTTGTTTTTGGTTTTGGTCGAACCGCTTTTGCCGGACGAGCCGGTCGCAACGGGCGCGGAGTGTGTCCGCCTGGAGCCACTTTGACGTTAAATAGCGTTGCAATTTGTGGTAGCAGAGGAGCCAATCGCGTTACCGTTGTAATCAACGCCGGAGATGGTTGCGCCGGAGCCGATGTCGGTTTGACCTGACCTCGAATTGGTGAAAATGCGATCGCCTCTAAGACGGCGATCCATCTGTCGGAACCACTGTCCGGAGTGAGCGACGCCGTGGCCGCGGCAGCAAGTTGGTTGCCGAGTTCAATCGGAAATGGTTGACCTGCCTTTGGCGGTTCGCCAGACAATTTAAGCGCTCGTACGACTCGGGAAACACCAAGGGCTGCGGCAATATCTTCACGCCATAGAA
Source organism: Ilumatobacteraceae bacterium (assembly GCA_039932495.1). GTDB lineage: Bacteria > Actinomycetota > Acidimicrobiia > Acidimicrobiales > Ilumatobacteraceae > UBA3006. The sequence goes on along the minus strand of JBDTPW010000103.1, from coordinate 6,166 downwards.
CCTGCTCCTTGTCCTGTCTGTCCTTCAGTGCCGCCTTCAGTTCGATAGCAAGTTCCCGCGTCGATTCGTCCCGAACGACCATCGGGTCATCTGCGCCGACGACGACTGAACGTAAGTCGCGCAGATCAAGTGTTTCGACAGTTGCTTTGGCCGCCTCGGCCTTGTCCAACCAATCTGCTACTCGCAATTTTGGCAAGAGCTCTTGGGCCATCGAGATCAAACCTTCCGCAGGCACCGGAGATTTTCCTTCCCGTTTCAGGACATCATTTTGTAACTTGACGGCATCGCGAACTGCTTTTACTCCGCCTTCCAAAGCGCGCTGAGCGACCCCTCGCTGTTCTTCAGGCAAGGTTTCCAGCACCGCAAGGCGATGCGTGTGTTTAGGTTTAAGCCGCTTGGCCGCCGGACGCTTTGGCAATTCCGGTGGTGCAGTAAACGGTCCACGCCTTGTGCGACGTTCGGTGGATGCGCCCGTGTCGCTTGGTGATTTACGTCTGCCAGTTGGCGAACTCTTCGAACCTGTACGCGATGAAGTGGGGCGGCCGCCTTGTGAACCGCTTGCATCCTCGGTCTGTCCTTCTGTTCGCTTGCGCTGGGTAAGCCGACCATCTGCTCGCTTAGGGCCACCTGGTCCAGATCCGTCGCTCCGCCGAGTGGGCTTTCGATCGCTCTTGCTGCGTTCAGCCAGCCGTTGAGTCACAGGGGTAAACGCCTTTTCGCTGACGATCAATTCCAACACGTTTGATCGCTGAGTTTTTTCCTTTGCCGGAACCACGGCCAACACACTGATCCCGTCGATATCGAAGTCGGCCTCTACTTTGAATACGTCTCCGGTTTGAACGGAATTCGGTAGGAGCGAAGCAGCCACGACACCCTTTGGCGCCTTTGCTCCCGCGGCCCGCCAAGTCCAAGTTCCGTCGTCGCGCGAGCTTGTGAGTTGAATATCTATGCGACGAGACATGGCTCTATAGATTACTGCCAAAGACAAGGCTTTCCCAAGAAGAAACTACGGTGTGACCATGACGATTTATGCACTCGGAGATCGTGTACCGAAAATTCATCCATCAGCATTCGTACATCCCGACGCGGTGATCATCGGCTCAGTGGAAATCGGAGCGGATTCGACAATTTGGCCGGGTGCGGTGTTGCGTGGTGACGATGGCGAGATCTTCATTGGCGCACGCACCAGCATCCAAGACAACACGGTCATTCACACGATGCCCGATGCTCCAACGCGAGTGGGGGATGACTGCGTGATCGGACATATCGTCCATCTCGAATCGTGCACGATTGATTCCGGTGCCCAGGTTTCGAGCGGAGCGATTGTGCTGCATCGCGCGATGGTCGGAACCGGCGCAATTGTGGGAGCAAATGCTGTCGTGCTCAACGACACGATTGTGCCACCAGGTGCTTTGGCCGTTGGATCACCTGCGGTCGTCAAACTGGATAGGGCTCGCAGCGAGGAAATCAGCCACGGCAGTGCGATCTACGTCGCCAAGGGAAAACTATTTCGAGAGGCCCTGCGCGAAATTACGTCATGACAATAGCGAGCAACGGGCTGATATCGAGTTGGTCAAGTTGTGGGATATACAACCGGGCGACCTCGCGGCGAAATTGTGTACACAAATCCGGGCGGAAAAATTTCGCACCTTCGCGTATGACGTAATTGAGAATGAAGAATCGATAGGCATACGGTAAAAATCGAATGTCGCTTTCGCTCAACGGGTTGACTTCGTGATATGCCCGAACGAACGCAAGGAATCGAGGCTCGACAAGTGTGTGCGGCGAATAACTGAATTGGGTTCGATCGCCGGTTCGCGACGAGACCCGCGATAGAAAGTAGAAATCGAACAAACGCGAATCGACGCGGAACCAGTCATAATCCCAGCGGCTATGCAAACTGAATCCATCGCCGCTCGATTCGACAGAAAAGTTGCCCAAGTTCCAATCCACAAGTATCGGAATTTTCTGCCATTCGTCGTAATGCACGCTGTCGAGGTACTCGAGAAACTCGTGCGTGCTTTTCCATAGCACGCCGATGTCCTCGGCATAGAGCGAAAAGTTGCGCGGGGCGAAGGCGTTTGTCAATTGATCGAGCAGGTGAATTGCATCGCCCTTTACCGAATTCGACATCGGCGGCAGATGGACGGAAACGTCCGCGCAGGCGAGATGAAATTGAGCAATCTCTCTTGCCAGATTGGCCACTTGGTCATCGCTGAGCAGTCTGGGTAATGCTTCGCCGCGCTCGACATCGGTGTAGAAGGCTGCCCAACAACGTCCGTCGTACCACGTATAGGGACGTCCGTCGTGATCGAGAACTTGAGCGAGGAAACCATTCCATCGCGTGGATTTCAGTTGATCGTGCAGCCTGAACAATCTGTCGTGGTCCTCGGCGAACAGAAAGTATGAGCCGTACGACGAAACCTTGGCCACCACGTGCGACGAATCGGTGAAGTGCACCCTGAAGACGCGATTGGTTGAGACGTGGGCGCTGACTTCCTCGAGATACTTGATGTGTCGTGGATCGCCGTATTCGCGCCAGGCCTGATCGACCACCGCGTCTGCGTTGGCCGGAGTTTCGTAGAGGTTATTGACCAGCGATTGCTCGGACACCGATCGGAGCGATGAGGTGGTAACCGGCGCTGTGGCGTTCTTCTTCTGATTCGCCACCCCAAAAACCATACTCGTGATGTTCACGAGCAAACGCTCGACAAGTTTCTAAGACTCGACACTCGCTACACACAGTTCGCGCCACCGCCTCGCGACGTATCCGCGACTGCGGTCGTTCGGCGAGCGGGGGAAAGAATATATCGGTGAGACCGCTGCACGCTGCATCGAACATCCACGCGTCATCGGTGCTGACTCTCCGATTGAAAAACTCAATAGACGCCATCGACCGATAACTCCTTGCTCGTCTTCCTATGGCGCACTTTAGATTAAATTGATCACTCAGTCAATTAACTTCTTGACTCCGGTGACGAAGGTCTCGACGTCGATTGGTTCGATATCCCAAGCCGTCATCCATCGCACCTGGCGCTGGGAAACATCCCAATCCCAAAAGAATGACCAGTCCTGGAGTTGAGACTTTTGCGGATCGGAAATGGTGGGGAAGAGGCTATTGACGGCCGGCGGTTGGGTGAGCCCTAGCGAATGAATGTGGTGAACGGCTTCATACAAACTGCGCGCGGCGGAATTCGCCTGCACGCCTAAATCGATGAACAGGTTGTCGGTTAATAGCGCGTCGTATTGAGCGGAAATGAATCGCATCTTGCTATGCAACTGAGTTACTTGCTTACGAATGAAGTGCGCTCGGTTGCCGAGTTCCTTATTGAGGAAGACCACTGCCTCACCAAAGACTCCTCCTGCCTTAGTGCCGCCAAAGGAGAGCACGTCGACACCTACATCAATCGTGAAACTTCGCAACGCTTCGGTTGTAGCACCGAGTGCGGCCGTGGCGTTGGCCACCCTTGCGCAATCTAAGTGAACGAGCATTCCCAACTCGTGTGCGGTATCGACGAGCAACTCAATTTCAGCTGCGCTGTACAACGTGCCGAGTTCGGTCGGTTGGGTGATCGAAACGACACCCGGTTGGGCGTGGTGCTGGTTGCCGATCATCCCAGACAACGCGCGCAATTGTTCTGGCAGCAATTTGCCGTCGGGCGAAGGAAGGTCAATCAATTTGGCGCCAAGAACGCGCTCGGGTGCGCCAGTTTCGTCCATGGCAATATGTGCCCACGATGTGCAGACCACGGCTTCGGCCGGCTTCAACATCGAGGCAAGAGCCATCACGTTTGCACCGGTGCCGCCGTAGACAAACAACGTGCGCACATCGGCGTCGAACAGCTCGGAAAACTTTGCCTCTGCCCGACGTGTTAACTCGTCTTGGCCATAGGCGAGGGCGTGACCGGCATTGGCCCGAACCAAGGCCTCGATGACTAGGGGATGGGCACCTGCGGCATTGTCGCTGGCAAATAGTCGTGCCGGTGGCGGAGGCATATTTGTCACCCGTTAAGTATGCCGAGCCAAACGCATGCTGAGCCCAATTCGGATCGCAGACCCATCCACGACAAACGAGTCCGATCGCCATACCTTTTTGTCATGACGAAATCCACTGATGGTCCTCGTTGTCAATGGTGTCGCACACCGCTCAAAGTTAAGGCCGGAGCCGGTAGACCCAGGCGATTCTGCAGCCAAGTGTGTCGCCAATGGGACTGGGTAGCTAGGCAGCGAGCCAGTGAGTTGCAACTGAGTGAGAACGAGCTGGTGATGAATCGAACGGAGTTAGAGGCACTAAAGGATCAGATCTTCATTCTCAAGTGCGCGATAGCGGACGTGGAGGGCGATCTTGATCCAGCCACCGATCCAACTACACGAGACTTCAAGGCAGCCCTGCAGTGGTTACTGGAGGCGGCCAAGCCATTGGTCGAAGACCGGTTGAATCCGAGTCTTGGGTAACGCCCATAATGTTAGTTATGTAAAGTTAGCGGAAACCCAGAAATAAGGATCCCGCAATCAGTTAGTAGATCGCCCTCCCCGTCTATCGTTTTGTCATGACGGAATCGAGTTCGCCGCAGGCATTTGGCCCGGCCGAATTCCTCGCCGGAGGCTTGCCAGGGTCAGCGGTATTTGACGAACTGGAGTCTCGCCGCACCCACGATGTGCGCTGGCGCGAAGGTCGAGCCTTCTCCCTCGCCTACTACGCGGGCCCAGAGGCCGCTGCGGTGGCCGAGGAGGCTTACCGACGGTTCAGTGGCGAGAATGCATTGAATACGGCCGCTTTCCCCAGCCTTGCCCAGATGCAGTCAGAGGTGCTCAGCATCGTTGGCCAATGGTTGGGTGCCGACGACAATTCAGCGGGGTTCTTCACCAGCGGCGGGACCGAGAGCCTGCTTATGGCAGTGAAGGCCGCACGCGACCGTGGCCGAGCTGAGCGTGGCATCGATACTCCGAATATGGTGCTTGCAACCTCGGCACATGCTGCGTTCGAAAAAGCAGCCGCGTACTTTGATGTCGAAAGTAGACGCATTCCGGTTGGCCCGGATTGGCGGGCTGACGTCTCGGCGATGGGTTCGGCGGTTGATGCCAACACGGTGCTCATCGTCGGTTCCGCTCCGCAATATCCCCAAGGCGTCATCGACGACATCGTTGGTGTCGCCGCGATTGCACTCGAACACGGCATCAACTGCCACGTCGATGCGTGCATGGGTGGCGTCACACTTGCCTACCTCGCCAGACTCGGACAAACAATTCCACCATGGAACTTATTGGTTGACGGGGTGAGTTCAATCTCCGTCGATCTGCACAAATTTGGTTACACCGCTAAGGGTGCCTCGGTGATGATGTATGCAACGAAGCATCTCCGCTCGTTTCAAACCTTTACCACCGACAATTGGCTCGGCGGTTTCTACGGATCATCCGGCGTCCTCGGCACAAAATCCGGTGGATCGATTGCCGCCGCCTGGGCCACGCTTCGCCATCTTGGTGACGAGGGCTACATGCGCCTGACCGAAAGTGCTCGCCAAGCCACTGAAGTCTTGGCGCAATACATTGAAAGCGATCCTCGACTCGTCTTGCGCGCTCGACCCGAGGCAATGCTCGTCTGTTTCGGAGCCGCGGACGAAAAATCGCTCGACATTTTTGCCGTGGCCGAAGAGCTATGGCGACGAGGCTGGTATGTCGATCGCCAAGGCCCTCCCCGATCACTTCACTGCACTGTCAATGCCGTTCATCGACACACAATTGATGACTTTACAAAAGAACTGTCCGGTGCAATTGATGAAGTTGTGGCGACCAAAGTTCGCGGCGGCGAAGTCGCCTACGGAACTGTCTAATTCAGGAACAGATATTAAGCGTCAGCACAGGCCGTAAGGCCGTAATCCTGGTAAGCGACGTTGACATCGGCAAATGGTGATTCCGCGGACGCCAAGATCCCAATAGGGTCGGCGGATATGTCGTCCAAAACCTTCTCAGCATCGGTGAAAAGTCCGTCAAGCAATTCTTCATCGCCTTCCGGGAAACCAAGATCGCGAATGTCACTGATCGCCGAACCGTATTCCACAACCAAGACATCGGTCATGAACGCCGAAATTTCCGTTTCGGTCGGTGACGAATCAAGCGCATCTTGACCCGCGCTAATTCTTTCGCTCAGATCTGTACATTTCGTATT
>JBDTPW010000102.1:0-2844 GCA_039932495.1 Ilumatobacteraceae bacterium | reverse complement strand
TCTTTTTTTGTATCGGCATTGATAATCCGAGGGCCGCGCGACACATCCCCATATTCGGCCGTATCGGAAATTGAAAAGCGCATTCCGGCGATGCCCTCTTCGTACATCAAGTCAACGATCAGTTTGACCTCGTGCAAACATTCAAAGTAGGCCATCTCCGGCTGGTAACCGGCCTCAACAAGAGTTTCAAAACCAGCCATGATCAGCGAAGTGAGACCACCACAAAGCACAACTTGTTCGCCGAATAAATCGGTTTCCGTTTCTTCCGTAAAGGTTGTCTCGATCACGCCCGCACGCGCGGCGCCAATCGCCTGCGCATAGGAGAGCGCCAGCGCCTTTGCCGATCCGGTGGCATCTTGAGCCACGGCAATCAACGCCGGAACACCACCGCCTTCTGTAAATGTACGGCGGACCAGGTGACCCGGGCCCTTTGGGGCGACCATGATCACGTCGACGCCCTTTGGTGGTTCGATTCGATTAAACCGAATGTTGAAGCCGTGGGCAAAAGCGAGTGTCTTGCCCTCTGTGAGATTCGGTTGGATGCTTTCCTCGTAAATCTTCTTTTGCTCGGTGTCTGGAGCGAGGATCATGATGACATCGGCAAACTTTGTCGCATCAGCAATCGACATAACGCGCAGACCGGTCGCCTCGGCTTTTGCCTTTGAAGATGACTCGCCGCGCAGGCCAACGACAACATCCACGCCGGAATCCTTGAGATTCAACGCATGGGCGTGCCCCTGCGAACCGTAACCAATGACCGCCACCTTCTTTGCCAGAATCAACGCCGGGTCTGCATCCTTTTCGTAATACACATTGGCGGCCATTATTTTGCCTTTCCCTTAGTGGAACTCTTTCGCGCCGTGCGATCGAGTTTCGGTAGCGCAACACGTCCCGTGCGCTGCGACTCAATGATTCCATATTGTCGCAGCAATTCGGAAAAGTCATCCAGTTTTTCCGGAGCCCCATCGAGCGAAACGATTAGCGCGTCTGGTCCGACGGACAAGATTTTGCCCTCGAAAATGTTGACTAGTTCGACGATTTGGCCACGTTCCTCACCCGTGGCCTTGACCGTGACCACGACAAGTTCCCGTTCGACCGATGTGCGCGGATCGAGTTCGGAGATCCGCACGACATCGATGAGTTTGAAAAGTTGCTTGACGATTTGCTCGAGCGGTGCCGACTCGACATCGACGACTATCGAAATTCGGCTGTAATCCTCTTGCTCTGTCGGTGCAACGGCGAGGGAAAAAATGTTGTAACCGCGTCGGGCGAATAACGAAGCCACGCGAGCCAACACACCCGGGCGGTTCTTGACCAACACAGACAGCATGTGGTGGGTGAAGCCCGTGCCGTATGGATTGTTTCCGCTCATCGCAAGAACTCCCGCCGTGACTGTTGCGAGGGTTGAACAATGAGGTCGTCGTTGCTTTGACCGGCAGCAACCATGGGGAACACCTTTTCTTCAGAATCGACACAGAAATCGATAACTACCGGTCGGTCGTTGATCGAGTTTGCTTTGTCGATTGCCGGCTCAACTTCTGCCGGGTCGTCGACGCGAATCCCGACGCAGCCCATCGATTCGGCCCACTTGGCGAAGTTCGGCACATCGGTGGAGAGATACACCTCGCTGTACCGCTCCTCGTAAAACATTTCCTGCCATTGGCGAACCATCCCGAGATACGAGTTGTTGAGGATGCCGACCTTGATCGGGATGCGCTCGAGAGACGCGGTGACCAATTCTTGGGCCGTCATCTGGAAACATCCATCGCCGTCGATTGCCCATACGGTTTTATCTGGACGACCGACCTTTGCCCCGATTGCGGCCGGGACTGCGAAACCCATCGTTCCCAAACCGCCGGAATTGACCCATGTGTATGGCTCGTTGAATCGCCAATATTGGCTAGACCACATCTGATGCTGGCCGACACCGGACACCAATATGGTCCCTTCTGGGGCTGCATCGCGAAGTTTTTCTAGGCAGAACTGTGGCTTGAGCGCATGACCCGGTTCGCTTTGTTCGTATGCAAGTGGAAATTGTTCTTGCCAACCGCTAACGCGACTGCGCCATGGATTGAGATCGGCCTGAACCGTGTCGCCTTTGAGCAGGTCCTTGATCGCCTTGACCAATTCTTCGATTACGAGTCGACAATCGCCGACAATCGGAACATCGGGTTTGCGCACCTTGCCCTGCTCCGCGGGATCGATGTCGACATGAATTATTTTGGCCTCTTGGGCAAACGTGTTCACACGACCCGTGACGCGATCATCGAACCTCGCCCCAAGCGCTATTAATAGGTCTGCCTTTTGCATTGCGGTCACCGCCGTTGCCGTACCGTGCATGCCCGGCATTCCAAGGCACAACGGGTGATCGTCGGGGAATGCGCCGCGGGCCATCAACGTGGTCACGACAGGAATCTGGGTGAGCTCAACAAGGGCGCGCAACGCGTCGGCGGCGCGGGCTTTGAGAACGCCGCCGCCGACATACAGCACCGGTCGTTCGGAGCGCAAAATTAATTGCGCCGCTTCCTTGATCATTCGTGAGTGACCCTTTGTCGTCGGCTTGTAGCCGGGCAGGCTGTCCAGAACCTCGTCGTCGGTTGGCCAGTGCCAACTCATTTTGTTTTGCAACACATCTTTGGGTAGGTCGACAAGTGTCGGACCGGGGCGGCCGGTGGTGGCAATATGAAATGCTTGGCGAATCGCCATTGGGATGTCGTCCGCGCTCATCACCAATTCGTTATGTTTTGTCACGCTTCGAGTGATGCCCACCGTGTCGCATTCTTGAAACGCATCGGAACCAATGGCCGACGTCGGAACCTGGCCGGTGATCGCAACTATTGGGAT
>JBDTPW010000101.1:0-3768 GCA_039932495.1 Ilumatobacteraceae bacterium | reverse complement strand
CGGGCGATGAAGGGTGTGCGTGGCACTTCATTTGACCCATTCGCTCGGGCCGACATGCGCCGGCTCGAGCGTTCGCTGGTGGATGAATACAGCGAGCACATCGCCGCAGTTACAGCCCAGTTGACTGATGAAAGCCTCGATGGCTGCCTACGAGTGCTACTAGCGCCAGACCTCATCCGCGGTTTCGAAGGAGTCAAGCGCGCATCGCTTGAAAGGTATTACATGGAGCGTGATATGGCGCTAGCCGACATGAAGTTGGTGAGCGTGTGAGCAAGGTGCCAACAAAAATGACGGCCGAAGAACACGATCAGTTTCGTTCGGTGGTTCGCGATTTTGCTCAACGTGAAATTGCTCCGTTCGCTTCTCAATGGGACAAGGAGTCAAGGTTTCCCGTCGAGCTCATTCCGAAGATGGGAGACATTGGTCTCTTTGGTCTGATTTTTCCAGAGGAATGGGGTGGCGGTGACGGAGACTTCACTTCTCTATGCATAGCCATCGAGGAATTGGGTCGAGTAGACCAATCGATCGGGATCACCCTGTCGGCAGGTGTCGGGCTTGGAATAAATCCGATCTATGCGTTCGGTACAGATGAACAGCGAAAAATGTTTCTGCCCGATTTGGTAAGCGGTCGCGCTCTTGGTGCCTTCGCACTAACAGAACCCGATGGTGGAAGCGATGCGGGTGCGACGGCCACAAAAGCCACCTATTCGGATTCCAGTCATAGTTGGCGACTCAATGGCTCAAAGTCGTTCATCACGAATTCTGGGACCGAAATCACTTCTGTCATCACGGCAACCGCGCGAACCGACGATGGAGGTATTTCGGCATTTCTAATCCCGTCCGGAACGCCCGGGCTGATTGTCGAGCCGTCGTACCGGAAACTTGGCTGGCACGCCAGCGATACACACGGACTCACCTTTGACGATTGCGAAATCCCCGAGGAAAATCTGCTCGGCAAGCCAGGAGAGGGCTTTCAAAACTTTTTGACAATGCTTGATGGGGGTCGAATCGCCATATCGGCCCTGGCACTTGGATTGGCCCAGACATGTCTTGACTTGTCCGTCGACTACGCCAAATCCCGCAACGCGTTTGGCGGTCCAATTGGAAGATTCCAGGGCATTTCCTTTGCTCTCGCCGATCTCGCCGTCAGCGTCGAAAATTCACGGAACATTACATATAAAGCGGCGCGACTTAAGGACGAGGGCAAACCGTTCAAGGAAATTGCGGCGATGGCAAAGTTGTACACGACCGAAGCGGCCGTAGAAGCCACTCGATTGGCAACGCAAGTGTTTGGCGGTTCCGGATATATCGAAGATTTGCCGGTCGCTCGTTTCTATCGCGACGCAAAGATTCTGGAAATTGGTGAAGGGACGAGCGAGATCCAACGTCTTGTCATTGCGCGAAGTCTCGGATTGCCAGTTGGTTAGGATTTGCCGATGAATTGGGCGGCGAAAGCATTGCGCGGAAATCTGGAAAAGGACAGGGCCAAACTGGCGTCCAGAAACCAACTCTTTGTACGAGAACGCCTGGCATTGCTGCTCGACGACGGGAGTTTTGTTGAGGACGGGTTATTAGCAAACATGTTGGCCGCCGATCTTCCTGCCGACGGGGTGGTAACCGGGATTGGACGAGTCCATTCAAGGCCAGTCTGTGTGATCGCCAACGATTCCACCGTCAAGGCCGGATCCTGGGGTGCCCGCACCGTTGAAAAAATCATTCGTATGACGGAGTACGCGCTTCGCCACGAGTTGCCTATCTTCTGGCTCATCGATTCTGCAGGGGCGCGGATAACCGATCAGGTCGACATGTTTCCTGGTCGTCGTGGCGCCGGTCGGATCTTTTCCAATCAGGTGAAACTGTCCGGCAAGGTCCCTCAAATTTGCTGCCTGTTTGGGCCGTCCGCCGCCGGTGGTGCTTACATTCCATCTTTTTGTGATGTCGTATTTATGGTCGATGGAAACTCTTCTATGTACCTCGGTTCCCCGCGCATGGCAGAGGAAGTTATTGGCGAAAAGGTGACGCTGGAGGAGATGGGTGGGGCAAGAATGCACACTTCAATTTCCGGCTGCGCAGACAATCTTGTTGCCGACGACACGGCGGCGATCGAACAGGCCAAGTTGTATTTCAGCTATATGCCACTCAATTGGCGAGAGACGCCCGCGCGTTACCAATCAACGCCACCCCCGCGTGAATTAAATCGTGACATCCTTCCGCAAGCCGAAGCGGCCGGATACGACATGCACGAATTCATTGATGCCCTCGTTGATGGTGATTCGTTTTTTGAGATCAAGCCCGATTGGGCGACCGAATTGATCATTGGCTTAGCACGTCTCGACGGCAACGCCGTCGGAGTTGTTGCCAGCAATCCTCAGAACAAAGGCGGCGTGTTGTTTATCGATTCGGCCGATAAGGCGTCACGGTTCGTCTGGCTATGCGATGCGTTTAACATCCCACTCGTATTTCTCGCCGATGTACCAGGCTTCATGATTGGAACTCAGGTTGAGCGCCAGGGGATCATCAGGCACGGGGCCAAGATGATCACGGCAATCACCGAGGCAACGGTTCCCAAAATCTGTGTCGTCGTGCGCAAGGCCTACGGGGCCGGCCTGTATGCGATGTGCGGTCCCGCCTTTGATCCGATTGCCACTTTGGCTTTGCCGACAGCAAAGATCGCGGTCATGGGGCCTGAAGCCGCGATCAATGCCGTCTATGCAAACCGCATCGCGGAGATTAGCGATTCCGTCGAACGCTCGAAGTTCATCGATGCCAAACGACTTGAGTACGAGAAAGATGTCGAGTTGTCGCGACTAGCCAGCGAATTGGTGATCGACGCTGTTGTCGAATTCGAAGAATTACGTAGGGAGTTGATTGCCCGCTTTGCGCAGGCCGATCCTGTCGACCGCGAAGGGGTAACTAAGCGGCATGGGGTGTATCCGGGCTGAAGTGTAAGTGTTGACATAATTTGATCCATTCAGTAACGCCCTTGTGGGGCTGTACAACCACCCTAGCACAATACCCGACCAATCTGGTCATATTTATCGGGATTTGCCAACTTGATCAATTGGGTCCCGCTTTCCCTTACGGGCCAACGAATTTAGGAGAAATTGGTGGGGATCTGGGGCACAAGTTCGGTAAATACCACCCTGCGAGAGGTCGAACTTTGCTTCGAACTATCCCACCACCCGGCGCAGGTAATGAGATTAAGGCGGGTGCCACTACTAGAGGAAAAGACTTGTCGAGCGTCGGCGTCATATTTGAAAATGCGATTTTCTCGAACGACAAAAGTCAGCGTGTTGCCCTGGACATCGTCGATGTACAGGATGTCACCTTTGCGCAATTGGTCGAGATTGTTAAATATGCCACCTTGCGCGTGATTTCGCCAACTGTAATGCCCTGCGATGACTGCACTACCGGGTTCCCCTGGGCGAGTACCTGGCGAATACCAGCCGACATTGAGGTCCTTCTTAGGCACATCCATGGCCCCGCTTGAAGTTACACCCACATACTCAATCACGGAATTGACTTTGATCGATGGAATCCTCAGACGTACGGGAAGGCCGACCTGGGCTTCGACCTGGAGCGGGTCAATTTCTTGGGCAAAACCATGCGCTGGAAGGCCTGTGAGCATGAGGATGCAAATCGTTGATCCTGCGGCGACTAGTGAAGCCGTAATTCTTGCGCAACGATCCCTCATAAATACATGCTACTAGCGAGCTTGCTTGCGTCGAACTCCATAGACAAGGAACATAGCTGCGATCGCTCCAAGTG
>JBDTPW010000100.1:0-28603 GCA_039932495.1 Ilumatobacteraceae bacterium | reverse complement strand
ATCCCCACCCGAAGGTGGGCTGGCACCGTGGGCTCGAACCCCGGTTGCCGGACCATATGGTCTCTCGTGATGCAACTATCTTGCGCATTGAAGGGTAGCCCACGCTATTGTGTTTTCACTACGGCGGGCGGAGTTGGCGCTGTGGTCTGCCAGAAATTGGCGACCACTCGGGCACCACGAGGAACCCTATGAATAACTTTCTCACACCTCTTGCAGAGATACGACTGGTCGATTCAAAAGGGTACGGCAGTTTCGCCATTCAGATGATTACCAAGGGAACCATCGTGGCTACTTTCGGTGGATTGGCCGCGAATCGAAGAGAACTCGCCACGTATCCCGATGAACGTCAACGTCGCTCAATGCAAATTGATTTTGATTTGTATCTTGTTGGACCAATCACCAGGGAACCCGGCGACTGCATCAACCACTCCTGTGCACCAAACTGCGGCATGCATAACGCAACCCAACTTGTAGCGATGAACGACATCGACAGAGGCACGGAAATCACATTTGATTACGCGATGAGCGACACCAGCACGTACGACCAATTCGTCTGCTCTTGTGCAACTCCACATTGCCGTGGATCTGTCATCGGCGATGACTGGAAGCGAGACGACGTGCGTCAGAGTTACGCAGGATTCTTCTCTCCTCATGTGCAGCGGCTGATCGATTCATCTAAAGGAGCCCGCCCTCTGAAAAAACGCGACGTAGAACGCTTACTTGCAACAATTGATGACTCCCCGTTGGCGGCTGTGCTTGGTGCGCTACGCCTTGTCATTGGTTTCCCCGATGCCACATGGGAGACGGCGGTCAACATGTATTGCAATCTTGATGGCCGCGAACTCGCCCTGTTCAATTACGAGACGGATGCCATTGATCGTCTTGCCATCGAACTCAATGAGACTCGCGGCGACCTCTACCTAGATCGAGCGACCCACCGGTAAACAACTCCCGACAGCCAGTGGATCCCCGGCAGCAACATCAGCAGGCCAGCGACGCGCCAATACCCGCCAGCATTGCGCAACACTTTCCCAACCGCATCCTCTGCTGAGAAATGGTCGCGGTTTTCCCCTCCGATTTCACTCACCCACTGCACGGCTTCCTGACACTGTTTGGCGCTTAGGCCCAGTTGTGCGAGATCCGCCTCTTGCCATGCGACTACTTGTGGATGGCGTCGAAGTCGTCGGAGTATTAATTCGGCGCAGCGTCGACAGAACCCGCATTGGCCGTCGTATACCAAAACACCTAGATCACGCGGCTTGCGGCGACTCACAGTGATCTCCATATTGGCATTAGGTTGACTGACGCTATGTATCGGTTTTTGTATTCGCCGCGCTGGTTGATGCTCCATGTACTCGTTGCCCTTTTGGTAGTCGTCATGGTCAACCTTGCGTTCTGGCAGATAGATCGGTTGCATCAGCGACAAGACTTCAACGAAATTGTCCAGGCTCGTGCCCCGGTGGAGCCAATGCCGCTCGCAGATGTTCTCAGCAAATATCCGAATCCCGACGACGCAGAGTGGTACCGAATCATCGCCACTGGCACATACCTAATTGCCGAAGACATCACAGTCGTTAACGTCACCCAAGATGGACAGGCCGGCCACGATGGCGTCACTCCCCTTCTGCTCGCTAGCGGCCAACTACTTCTGGTCAACCGGGGATTCGTCCCGTTGAGTGTCGATATCCCAACCGCACCGACTGGCACGGTCACGATTGAGGGTCGATTGCGCGTGTCAGGCAAACATCGGACTGGCGCAGTATCTGATGCTTCTATTGGCGAACTACACGAGGTCCAGCGAATCGACATAAGCCGCCTCTCAGCGCAGCTACCCAACCCTCCCATTCCGATGTACGTCGATCTTCTTGACTCTCAACCCACGGACAGTGAACTTCTCTCGCGCATAAGTGACCCGGTCTTTTCCAACGGACCTCACCTCAGTTATGCCGTGCAATGGTTTCTATTTTCCGCCTGCGCGATTGCCGGTTGGGCAATTGCGGTTCGACGAGAACTCAAGAAGAATCAGCGCGGAGGGTGAGCCTCAAGTTCGGCCATCCGTCGAAATTGTTCGACAACATCTGGGCTCTTGTGCGACGGATCAAAACTTCGATAGGCCGTATCGACGTTGACGCAAATTCGACCATACTCGGCCAAATTGGCAAATTGACTCTTCTGATTTCCGATCATGTCGCGCGCAATGTCGCGAGCCGCATCAAATGCGTCGACGCCAGATTCGAAACGACTGCGGGCCTGTTGCAATACATACGACAAATAGTCGCGCACTTCGGCGACTCCCGATTTGTTAGTGAGAGGGCCGTGTCCCGGCACCACAGTTTCCGTATCTAACTCCGAAATCAGATCACAGGCCGCAATCCAATTCTCCAACGGACCGGCCCAGACAATTGGTGCCCCGCCGATAAACAAAATATCGCCGGTGAAAACCGTCTTCGTCTCAGGTACGTACGCAATCGTGTCCCCGGCGGTGTGAGCGGGACCAACCTCAATGAGTTCGATCGAGCGTCCGCCAACTTCTAGATCGAGTCGTCCATCAAATGTCCGAGTTGGCGGGACCAACTCAATCCCTTCAAAAGCGAAGTCGCCAAAGAAACCGCGAAACAGATCGCCAATCGCTCCCGGCGCCTTATTCAATGAAGCCAGCATCGAAGGCGGTACTTCAATCATCTCTCGAGCGGTCGCATTGGAGGCAACAATTTCCGCATCACGAACAAGTTGATTGCCGTAACAATGGTCGCCGTTGGCGTGAGTGTTTACCACTGTCGCGATCGGTGCCGATTGAACGGCCCGCGACATCGAGTCAAGCATCGCGGCGGTGAGTTTGAGATCGAACAGGGTGTCGATCAGCAACGAGGAACCATCTCCGACAACGAGTCCTGCGTTGCTGTAACCCCAACCTCCGTCGGGCTGCAGATAGGCAAAGCAGTTGTCGCCAATCTCGTGCAAACCGAGCGTGTAAGAAGAAGTTGACATTGGTGAAGGCAGTTTATTGATGTTGGGAGAGCAGCGCGGCGCCAATCGCGCCCGCACGCTCGCCAAGTTCGGCAGGTCGCAAAACCGGAATGGTGCGATGGGATCCTGAATACAACATTTCGGCGAACCATTTTCGCACCGAAGGCATCAAGATCTCGGACGACGTGATGATTCCGCCGCCCAACACGATGCACGACGGATCGGTTGTGTTTGTGAGATTGGCCAGCCCGAGCGCAATCCAGCGAGCGTATTCGTCGAGCAATGTGAGCGCATCCGGCTCACCATTGGTCGCTCGAGCCATGACCGATTCGCCCAATTCTCCGCCCGCTAGATAGGCAAGCCCGCTGCCAGAGGCAAAGCGTTCCCAGCACCCGTGTCGACCACAAGGACATAGAGGCCCGCTTGGGTCGACCACGACATGTCCAATTTCGCCGGCGAAACCATTGGCGCCGTGCTGCAACATTCCGCCAGAAATCAGTCCGCCACCAATTCCGGTACCCAACGTCACCATCCACACATCGCTGTGGCCAATTGCCGCACCAAATTGCCACTCAGCAAGGCATGCAAGTGTTGCGTCATTGTCCACCCAGACTCGAGTTCCCAAATTGGATTCGAGTTCGGCGCGGAGAGGATATTCAAAGGCGTCTTTCAAATTGGGTGATGCACGAATGACGCCATCCGGAGTGATAAGTCCGGGTACACCGACGCCGAGAGTGTCACAACTTCCGAGTTGAGAAGCGATCTCGAGCAGAAAATTGGTTAGGTCCTTGGCCGCAGGCGTTGGTTTTCGCACTTCGCGAAGAACAGCGCCACTTTCGTCTAAGACGACGCCGAGGCACTTTGTGCCGCCAACGTCGATGCCCGCGCGGAGCGTCACGATTCGCTGCGGGTCTTTAATTCCTTCAGCGTGTCCAAAATACGTACCTCTGCTCGACGCTTGACAAATCCTGGCAGCGGAATGACAAGTTCAATCGCCAAGTCGTACGTCACACGAGTTCCGGCAGAAACGGGTTCAAAGATGTATGCGCCGCGAATCGATCGCATGATGTCACCGTTGACGAGTGTCCAAGACAGTCGCTTGGGGGCATCGGAGTAGTCATAGGCAAGCGTGTAGTGCGTACTTCGACCGAGCGCCGACGCTCGGTATTCCACCTTGGTAGCACGGCCCTGCGAATCTCGGTCTAAGACCGTTGCTTCCTTGACATCGTGAGCCCACTCTGGATACTTTTCAAAATCGCTGGCAACCAAAAAACACTTCTCCGGGGTCGCCGAAATAACTGCGGTGTCCGATCCTGAATCAACCATGGTCACTATCTTTGCCGATCTGGGGGTTCGGAATGACGGATTTGGAGTCTTTCAATGGAGAAAATGTGCCGTGTTTACTGGCCCATAGTCCATTTAGACCTATTCCAAATAGGGGTACGAGCACCCCGAATGCCAAAGTGCTACCGCTTAGTCCGTCCGTCGACGTACGAGCCAACGCGGTCACTATTGCCGATACGACCTGCACAACGAGACAGCCGTTCATTAATCGCCGAATCCGAGCGGTGGCGACATCGCCGATCAAGAAATAGAGAGAGGCAACTGAGATGTCGTCGTATCGACTTCTCTGAACGGCGCTGAAAAAGCCCCAAATGAATGCAGCTACTCCGGATGCGAACAGGACTAGCGCGATAACGACCGCAATGGTCCGAAAAATCGGTGTAAAAAGTGCGGCGGCAAGAATTGCAGTGGCGACGAATACCGCGGTTCCGATTACATTCGCTCGTTCGACCACGCTCATTGCCGAACTTTCAATACTTCGGCGAGATGCAGCGTCGATTTGTCGTAGTCAAACAATTCGAGTGCGCGCTGACGCGATGCGACACCCATCGAAGCACGCATCGCTTCGTTGCCAAGCAATTCAGACATTGATTCGGCGACCGCTTGCACATCGGTCGGGTCTGCGATCACTCGTCCCGTGATGCCATCCAACACCGCTTCGGCCGCACCGCCAGAGTCTCCTGCAATCTGTGGAATTCCGCACGCGGCCGCCTCGGCAAAGACGATTCCAAATCCTTCCTGTTCGAGTCCGCCCCACCGGCTACGACATAGCATCGCGTATACGTCGGCGCATCCATACAGCTTTGGCATCGACTCGTTGGCGACGCGACCCAAAAAACGAACGGGTGCCTTGAGTTCGCCTGCTAGGCGCTCGAGCCGATCACGTTCACGACCCGCGCCACCGATCAATACCTTTAGCTTTGGGTGCGAAGGTGCAAGACGCGCCGATGCCCGAATGAGAATGTCGAATCCCTTTCGCGGAACAAGTCGACTGATGCCCACGACTAGTTGAGTGTCTTGCTCAACCCCAAATTCGTCGCGGGCAATCGCCCGCGCATCGGCGCTAAGAGGCGCAAAGCGTTTGGTATCGACACCGGGCGGAATGACCGTCATCGACAACGGCTTACTGACCAGCGATTGTGCCTGAGAAGCAGGATAATTTCCTCCGGCAATGACGTGCTCTGCTCGACTCAAGACATAGGAAATCGCTTGACGCGATACCGGCAATTTGCCGGGAACCGTAACTTCTGCGCCGTGGACGACGACCCAGTACGGCAAGTCGAGTGACGGCCCGATTAGTCCAAGTGGAACTGCCGGATCGAGGACGACGAAGTCTGCACCAAACTTCTTGGCCAAGCGATTAATCCGCCGAACCATTAGCGGATGAGGCAACAACACCGGCTCTGGAACCCGCGTGATCTCAAATGCCTGATCCGCATCGAACTGGACTGCGTCTTTGGAAGGACTTGTCAAAACCGCAAACGAGTCGGGGGGCAGACGTCGCCACCATTCCCAAAGCAAATTTTGAATGCCGCCAATTTTTGGAGGAAAGTCATTTGTTACGAGCAGGTGTTTCATGTTCACGTCATGCTTGCACGCGCGGTTCGGGCAGATGCAACAATTCGTCGACGACGAGAGGCGCCGTGTCGTGAAAGGGAATCAGGTGACCAAGATTTAAGCGCGCCGCGGCCCACACAGCATGGGCTCGCAGCATCGGATCGGGATGTTCCAAATAGGTGCAGAGAACTTCTCGAACTTCGGCGTTTTGCGGATCGCCGATGTTGCCAAGCACGATAAGCGCATTTCGCCTCACCCAATCCGGGTTGCGATCGGCGATGTACCACGAGCCAACAGAGTCGAGCAATGTCTCGTCGTCGCTCGTCAGTAATGACAGAACAGAGAGCCAGGGCCTCGATTCGACGGGCTGCGACTGGCGTGATCCATATCGAACTGTCGGAGGGCACGACTCTTGACAATCGTCGCATCCATAGATCCGATCTCCGAGTACTTCGCGGTAACGACGATCAAAAACGCCGGGTTTTTGCAAGAGCCACGCCAAACACTTGCGCGCGTCGACTACTCCGGGTTCGATGATTGCGCCGGTTGGACATGCCGAAATACATCGACGACATTCACCACATCCATCGGTCACATGTTGTTCGTTGGATGCGAGCGGTGCATCGGTGAGAACGCCTCCAAGGACAAAGAAACTTCCGGCACCGGGAATCATGATGTTGGCATTCTTTCCATACCAACCGAGTCCCGCTAGATACGCCGCTTCTCGATCAACCAATGAATTGTCGTCGGCAAATACGATTGCTCGCCAACCATCGCCACGTAAGAATTCGGCGACAGAATCTAGACCGGTCCGTAATTGTTCGTAGTAATCGCTCCACGCGTATCGCGCCACTCGCGCCTCGAGCGGTTTGGCCTTTGCGGGTGTGGGAAATGCATACGAATACGCTCCGACGACCAAGGCCTGCGCGCCTCTCATGCTTGCCGAAGGATCGGCGGACCTTTCGGGATTGCGAAACGTGAACTCCATCGTGTCGCTCAATCCGTCGATCTTGCGAGAGTTCAGCGAGTCTTGAGCGCGACCCATCTTCGAGGCTGGAGCAATGCCAACTCGATGCAATCCGGCCTGGCGGCCAACTTCGACGACGGCCGCAGAGTATTGCCCAATTTGGTCTGGCTTGAGTTGTGGGTTTTTAACCTGCGGCACGATGCCGAAGCGTAGGCACCATTCCGGCTTTTGCGAGCAATTTGACGGCGCGCTGTTCGTGAATGTCAAAGATTACGGCGTTTTCCGTTGCCCCTCCGCAAAGGAATGTGACGAGGCAGTCGTCGCAGGCGGGACTTTGCTGCATCACGCAATTGGTGCAACTAATGACAAGTGGGTCCATGCCCAAATCTTGCTCAATGGGTGTTGCAGAGTTAGACGATGACTGCGCCACACGTATCGATGCTGAGAATTTTGACGTTCCCATCGGGAGGCATGAGGGCGGCCACGGCATCGGCGTCGTCGCTCGAGCACATAGCGGCCACGGATGGCCCAGATCCAGAAAGCCAGGCACACCAGGCAGGCCCGTCCAATGCGCATTGGATCGCCACTTTCGAATCGGGAGCGACCCTCAGTCGCAGATCTTGGTGCAGGCGATCTTGGGTGGCGATTCGCAAAGCTGAGATATCGCCGGCAGCGAGTGCCGCAATGAGCAGACTGACATGACCGATATTGAACACGGCGTCGGCAAGTGGGACCGTTTTGTCAAGAGTTGTTCGAGACTCGTGGGTAGAAGTCTGAGATTCCGGAACCCAAACAACAATTGTCGGATTCAAGGCAAGTGGTATTTGAACGACGCGTCCGGATGCGCTCGCCACAATTCCACCGACTAGCGAGGCAGCCGCATTGTCGGGATGACCTTCCAACTTGGTTGCGATTGCCAAGATGTCATTGCGAGCGCCATTCAGTACGTCCGCCGAAACTCCGTTTTTCTGCACATGGGCGGCGATGGCTCCTCCGACGCGCGCCGCGCCACTAAACCCAAGTCCACGACCCATCGGAATTTCCGACTTCGCCCACAATTCCCCAGTGCCACCGTTGAGAGCAAACGCTCCGTGTGCGGGGTGTCGATGACCAATGGGATGAGCATCATCGGGAATGTCTGTTTGTTCAGCGATTCCGATTTCGAAGTACAGCGACAACGCCATTCCAACTGCATCGAATCCTGGTCCAAGATTTGCCGAACTGGCCGGAACACGAACGGAGAACGAAGAGGAATTCATTGGGCCTTATCGTGCCACAGCGCGACTTGTACGAATTAATGAATCGAGCACTTTCTTGGCCGCTCCCGTATCAATGCTCTTGGCCGCTTGATCAACAGCGATCGCCATCGAATCCGCGTTTCCGGCGACGACTAGTCCAGCGGCGGCGTTGAAGATCACGATGTCACGAACTGGCCCTTGTGAGCCACCCAACACTTCGAGCACGATGTTTGCATTGTGTTCTGGTGATCCGCCTCTGACGGATTCAATTCCGGCACGGGCAAGGCCAAAGGTTGGCGCGTCGATGTCAAAACTAGTGATGCTTCCACTTTGCAACTCCGTAACCGAACACGATCCGCTCAGAGAAAGTTCATCCAGTCCGCCGTGTCCATGCACCACCCAGGCACGCCTGACTCCTCGAGTTGCCAATACCTGCGCCATTGTTGCTGCAACGTTCGGATTGCCGACGCCTACCAACATGAACGACACCCGCGCCGGGTTGGCCATTGGTCCCAACAGATTAAACGCTGTGGGTATGCCTATCTCACGCCGAGTAGCACCGGCATGGCGAAATGCTGGATGGAAAATTGGTGCGTAGCAAAATCCGAATCCTGTTTCGATCACGCACCGGGCGACACCATCTCCGTCGAGATCAATTGCTACTCCCAGCGCTTCGAGTACATCGGCCGTTCCACATTGCGAGGTGGCGGCGCGGTTTCCGTGTTTGCACACCGGAACCCCTACACCGGCGACGACAAGTGCCGCCATCGTCGAGATGTTTACAGAGTGACTGCGATCTCCACCCGTGCCGACGATGTCGACGCACTTGGCGGCAACGTCGATCGGCAAGTCGACCTTGGAGGTTTCCGCCATTACCGCGGACAACATGCCATGCAACTCGTCGGCGGTCTCGCCTTTCGACCGTAAGGCGACTACAAATGCTGAAATTTGCGACGGAGTCGCCTCGCCACGGAGAACGGAATCCATGGCCCACCTGGAATCGTCAATTGAGAGGTCATGACCTTCGACTAGTTGGCCAATTACCTGCGGCCATGATCGAACGCCTCCAACGGCGTTCACTTTCGAATCCAATTACGCTGTTCGACGACGCTGACGCAATATTCGGCGACGTTCGCCGGCAGTTGCGCCGCCCCAAACGCCCTGATGTTCGCGATTATCGAGTGCATAGTGTAAGCACGCTATGCGAACGACGCATACGGCGCACACGGATTTTGCAACATCTGCGTAGTCATCGTTGTCGGGGTAGAAAATCTCAGCATCGAGCCCTTGGCATGCACCTTTGCTGCGCCACGACGTGTCGACAACTGTCACTAACTAACCCCCGCTATAGCCCAATACCTCAATGCAGATGGTAGGACGGTGACAAGTACCGACGCCAATTGGCTACCCGGCGAATACGGGTCTGACTATGGCCGTAGGTCGATAAGCAATTCGGTTACAACGAGTGAAGGCAGTTCGACCGATTGGAGATAGGCGGAGTGATCGCTGGCTATTTTGACCGCCCCGCTGGAAAATTGCTCCACCTGAGCATCATTGAATTCAAAACGCACATAATGGACCGCAGCAGTGACATCGGTACGGGTGAGATTTTCGGCGTGACCTTCCTCGGCAATCGAGCGCACCTGAGAACCATCGCCAAGCGTGAAAACTATTGCCTTTTCAATTCCCACCAATTTTGGCAACCACTCGCGCATCTCCTCATCATTTGTCAATTCGACAAACAAGGTGGCACAGAGTTGTCCAGGTTCTGGAATGAGTGGGTTATACGCGGTGAGTTCTTCGACAACACCTGCATCATTTGTCACCTTTTCCGCGCGAAGCATCTCTTGAATCTGGGATTGAACGGTCAGCCGATTTTCGAACATCAACGTCACCACAGGGCCAAGCTCAACTCGCCTCCGACTCTTGATCGCAATGACGGAATTTCGCAGCGTCTCTCGTTCGCGTTCGTAGGCACGCAAATCGAGGATGTCCGTCAATAAGAGTTTTCGAGACGACATTGCTATTTGGTCTTTTCTGCGGGTATGCCATAGGCCCGTGCCAGGATCTGCAAAGGATGACTAGGTGCGATACCCGTCTGTTCGGTGATTGCGGTATTGGCCAAGTGGCAATCGCCCGAGACCTGAGCACCGTTGGCGTCCACAATCATCTTGCCAAGTTTGGCCGCAATTGGCATCGACAGGTCTGCGTTTTCGGCGCGCAGTCCCCACATTCCATCGATACCCGAACATTGCTGAATGACGGTGACGGTTGCGCCCGTCAACTTCATCAGGTCACGACTCTTGAGTCCAATGTTTTGAGCCCGCAAGTGACATGGAGCGTGATACGTGATCGTTGCGGGTACTTCGCCTTTGAATTCGAGTTCGAGGCCGATGGCGTCAGCCTTGTGTAATTGCATCAAATATTCTGCCGCGTCATACGTGTGACTCGCCACAAGTTCGGCATCGGGGCCTCCGACGTAATCGATATAGTCCTTCTTCAACACGTAGCTACAAGTCGGTTGGGGTACGACGATGTCTCTGCCTTGACGAACCTGTTCTACCAAAACGCTGACATTCTTGGACGCGACTTTGGTGAAGTGGGCGGTGTCGCCATTGTGTAAAAAAGGCGCACCACAACACGAAGCACCATCGGCAAGTGTGCACTCGATGGCGTTGTGCTCGAAGACTTTAACTAGATCCTGACCAATTTCCGGAGCCTGATACTCCACAAGGCAAGTTGGGAATACGGTGACCTTGGCACGATATTTCGCGATCTGTGTTTTGGTTCGACGTTTGAACCATGTTGTAAATCGGGTCCGAGCAAATGGCGGAAGCAACCGCTTGCTCGACACACCAACCGTTAATTCGACAACCTTGCGGATCAGCGACCCTGGTTTGGCCCCAAGAATTTTTTCGGCGATCGGACCAGTTCGGATTGCAACTTTGCCGAGTGCATCGGTACGACCGAGCATGGCCGTTGTCAATTTGCTGCGCATCGACTCTTGACCGTTTGCCCGACGCATCGCATCGGTTCGCAGCATGAGCCTCGGGAAATCGATAGCCCATTCATGTAGTTCGGGTGTGTAGGGACAATTGACGTAACACAATTTGCATTGGTAACACTCGTCGACAACATGATCCTGTTGTGCAGGTGTCATTTTGCCCGCGTCCTGGTCGTCGTGTTGGTCGATGTAATCGAACAGCGTTGGAAACGACGGACAGAATTTAAAACAGAGTCTGCAACCGTGACACAGGTCAAAGACGCGCTCTAGCTCTTTTCGCGTGTCCGCCTCGTCGAGATAAAGCGAATGATACGGATCGTATGTAATGGTCATGACACCTCACGTCTTGGCGTCGCACGAAGTCAATCGTGCGGCGCCAGGACAGTTAATTATTATGATGAAGCGTCGGTGAGGCTCTTGAGGCCCTGAGCGAATCGACCGGCGTGGCTCTTTTCGGCCTTGGCTAATGTCTCAAACCAATCCGCAACTTCGGCGAAACCTTCCTCGCGCGCTGTCTTGGCAAAACCTGGGTACATCTGGGTGTACTCATATGTTTCGCCAGCAACGGAAGCCTTGAGATTCTGTTCGCTGTCGCCGATCGGCTCACCTGTTGCAGGATCACCGACTTCGGCGAGGTACTCCAAATGGCCATGGGCATGTCCGGTCTCACCGTCGGCAACATTCTTGAACAGTGAGGCAATGTCGGGCAATCCTTCAACGTCGGCTTTCTGGGCGAACCATAGATAGCGGCGATTGGCCTGGCTCTCGCCAGCGAACGCCTCCTTGAGATTCTCGTGAGTCTTCGTGCTTTCAAGCTTTGCCATGTTGCTTCTCCTTTGTTGTTGATGATTTTGTTGACTTCGACTGTTTGCACAACTTACAAGTTCCGTGAAAAAGGATTCCGACGTCTGAAAAGGTGAAGTCTTCGGCGCCGGTTGGTTTCAATTGGGCTATCCCCTTGACATGCACATCGCGAACCTTGCCGCACTTGTCACAAACCACGTGATGATGGTCATCGACGTTTGGATCGAATCGAACCGCCCCATTGCCCACATCGATGAACTGCAGTTCTCCCATTTCGGCCAGTTCACCAAGCGTTTGGTACACGGTTCGCAGCGAAATTCCTGGCAATTTTGAATCGGCAATCGCGTACAGCGCCTCGGCCGTCGGGTGCGTTTTATTTTCGTGCAGAAGTTGAAACAGTAACTTGCGCTGAGGAGTGATCTTGCGCCCCTGTTCGCGAAACAGCGAAGTGAGTTCCGGTGGAGTTCGCACGCACTGAATTATAAACACCACCCTTCCTAATTTGCAAGTCGTGCAAATTAGATTTTGGCTTTATGCTTGGGGCGTGTCATTTGATCGACAGTTGCAATTGCATCGACTCGCAACTGAGGAATTTGACGTCGTCGTTATCGGTGGTGGAATAACCGGAGTCGGGGTCGCCCTTGATGCGACTACGAGAGGACTTCGCACTGCCCTGGTCGAACGAGATGATTTTGCTTCGGGAACCTCTTCCAAGAGCAGCAAACTCATTCATGGCGGAATCAGATACCTGCAACAGGGCGAGGTGAAGTTGGTCTACGAGGCTCTTCACGAGCGCCAGCGCCTGCGCCGCAATGCTCCACACCTGGTGCACATTCTCCCATTCATGATTCCGATTCTGACCAAAGACGGTCTCGTGTCGAGAAAAATTTCTCGTGCACTTGGAATCGCGCTTTGGACGTATGACATCACCGGCGGGTGGCGAATCGGCAAGTTCCATCGTCGACTCAAAGCCAGTGACGCCAGCGCCCACGTACCGACAATTCCTGGAGGGAGGATCGCCTCCGGATATATCTATTACGACGCCACCGCGGATGACGCCCGCCTCTGTTTGGCTGTCGCCCGCACTTCCGCCGAGCACGGTGCCGCAATCGCCAATCAGTGCAAAGTTGAACGAGTTTTGCATGATCAAGACGGAAAGGTGCGCGGGGTTTTGGTCCAGCCAAGTTCCGGGGCCGCATTCGAAGTGAAGGCACGAGCCGTCGTCAACGCCACTGGTGTATGGGCGGACGACATACGAAAGGCGGATTCCGGGATCGACCCGCACAGCATTCGTCCAGCGAAAGGCGTCCATCTCACGGTGCCTTGGAAATTGATTCGAAACGACGTCGCCGTTGTTATTCCAGTTCGAAATGACAAACGAAGTTTGTTTATCGTGCCGTGGATTGAAAACGGAGACGGAACATTTCAATACGCGTACATCGGTACGACCGACACCGATTATCCAGGAAGTGTCGACGAGTCCCAATGCAGCGTCGAAGACATCACCTACGTTCTCGATGCGCTCAACGCGGCAATTGGTACAGATATCACCGAGCAGGAAGTGACCGGGTTGTGGTCAGGGTTACGACCACTTGTTCGAAACGCCGACGGCACGGCGGGAACTGGCCGGACGGCCGACCTCTCGCGACGACATCAGGTTCAATATTCACCGTCGGGAATGATCACGATCACGGGAGGAAAACTCACCACGTATCGCAAGATGGCCCAAGACACTGTCGATGCCGTTTTGGCTCAACTTGGCATGAAGGCAAAGTGTCGAACAAAGAACTTCCGTCTCGTTGGAGCGACTAAGGCGTCGTCAGCGACTTCGGGAGCGCTGCATGCTCATCTTGAACATAGATATGGCACGGAAGCCTCGGCCATCGACGACCTGATCAAGAGCGACTCGCGACTGAATGAGCCCCTTATCCCAGGCCTCCCCTATCTTCGAGCCGAAGCTATTTTTGCGGTCCGAAGTGAAATGGCCGTCAATCTCGATGACGTATTGAGTCGACGAACTCGCGCACTGCTAGCCAATCGCAGAGCAACTCTCTCTCAAGCGAGACAAGTTGCAGAACTCATAGCCTCGGAATTGAATTGGACTCAACAAGAGATTGAAAAACAGGTTGCCAACTTCGTCGAATTATGCGCTCGCCAAGAGTCGGCCGCAAAGGTTACGGAAGCAGAGTTCCTCGCCAGCCACTCGTAGCAAGAAGCGACAGGCGCCTAATGTGATGCACGATGGGAGAGGCAACCGAACCGATTGAATTTGGGGCTGAGCCGGCGAATCTCATCGACAAATTCAATAATTCTGGTGGGAACCGCAATTTGGATAAGTCGACACTCATCAGCGATCTCACCGTCGTCTGCGCAACTTCGACCGTTTCTGCGGATACCGCCCAGCACGGGCGCGACTGGTGGCCGATCACGATGCACTGGTCACTTGCTGGAGTTGTACCACGACGGCCAATCGCAGTGTGTCGACCCGCTAGCGCCACACAGGTAAGTGAAGTTGTGCGAGTCTGCGCGGCACACGACCTTCCACTTACCGTTTCCGGTGGACGAAGTGGGGTCAGCGGCGCTGCCATACCAATTTTTGGTGGCGTCGTTGTAGATACGACTTCGATGTCTGGAATCTGCAGCGTCGATTCTGTCTCCGGCATTGTTGAGGTACTTCCGGGAACATTTGGTCCGGAGTTGGAAAACGAACTTGGCACGAACTATCGACTGACGATCGGACATTTTCCACAATCCTTCGACATTTCAACGGTCGGAGGATGGGTCGCCTGTCGCGGAGCCGGTCAGTATTCAACCCGCTACGGAAAGATTGAAGAGATGGTCGTGGGACTTGAGGTCGTGCTCGCCGACGGTTCGATCATCACAACGGGCGGTGCGCCAGCCGCGGCCATCGGCCCAGACATCACCTCTATTTTCATTGGCAGCGAAGGAACCTTGGGGATCATTACACGTGTCTGGCTCCGCGCCCATCCCCTTCCCTCACATGAACGGCGGTCCGCTTACTCGTTTAATTCCTTCGTCGATGGAATCAATGCATGCAGAGATATCGTCCGCGCAGGCGCGACTCCGGCAGTTCTGCGTCTCTATGACTCCTTTGAAAGTGCCAGATCTCATGGTACGGATGGCACCACATGCACCCTCTTGGTTTTGGACGCTGGAGACGAAACTCTTACCGAGGCGACGATGCACATCGTTGACGACGTAGCCCACCAACACGGCGCATCTGACGGCAAAGCCGAACTAGTGGAGAACTGGATGCAGCATCGCAACGACACCTCTGCGCTACAGGCGCTGACGCGCCGGGGATTCATCGTTGACACGATGGAAGTTGCCGCACCGTGGTCAAAATTGCCGGAGATAGTTGACAAGGTTCGCTCCGCGTTGTTGGAAATTCCAGGGACGCGAGCTGCCACATGTCACCTCTCGCACAGTTACATCGACGGTGCTTGCTTGTATTTCACTTTTGCGGCAGAGGTCGAATCCGCAAAAATCGATTCTCATTATGTTGCGCTGTGGGACGCCGCTCAGCGCGCGGCAATCGGCGCTGGTTCCAATCTTTCGCACCATCACGGAATTGGAATCAACCGCGGTCGATTCATGGCCGAATCGCTCGGAGGCGCATTTGCAATTCTGCAAACTCTGAAGTCTGCGTTAGACCCCGGCGACATCTTGAACCCGGGAAAACTTGGTTTGCCTACCCGACGCGGAAATGTGGTGTGGCCTTGAGCGTGCTCGTCATCGACGTGGGAACGAGTGGCCTGCGGGCATCGATTGTGCGCGTTGACGGATCGATTGATAGCTATGCATACGAGCCGTTTGTACCTGACTCCCCTTTTCCGGGACTTGTCGAGTTTGACGCCGCAGCCATGGGCGAGGCGGTGCTGAGGGTGGCTCATGCATCGCTAGCAAGTGGTGGCCCGGTTGACGGTGTCGGCATTACCAATCAACGGGCATCGACGATCATGTGGGATCGCGAAACTGGTTTACCGTTTGGACCTGCGCTCGGATGGCAGGATCTGCGGACCGTCATGGAATGCATTACCGCTCGCGCCGAGCATGGTCTTGTGCTCGCGCCAAACCAGACGGCGACGAAGGCCTCGTGGATGGTGAAAAATTATTCGACAACAGATCGCGCTCGAATTCGATTTGGCACGGTTGACAGTTGGATCGCCAACGTCTTGTCAAAGGGCGAGCTTCATGTCACCGACTTTTCCAATGCCGCAGTGACCGGATTGTTGGAGTCGACAACGAGTTCGTGGTCACCCCGCGCGATGGACCTGATGGGTTTAGAACAAAGTATGTTTCCGACGGTTGTACATAGTTCGGAAGTTATTGGCCACGCCACGGCACTCACCGGGTCGCCTCCGATCGCAAGTCTCATTGGCGACCAACAGGCATCTCTCATTGGTC
This sequence comes from Ilumatobacteraceae bacterium, assembly GCA_039932495.1. Lineage (GTDB taxonomy): Bacteria > Actinomycetota > Acidimicrobiia > Acidimicrobiales > Ilumatobacteraceae > UBA3006. The sequence goes on along the minus strand of JBDTPW010000100.1, from coordinate 12,294 downwards.
AGGGTTGCATTTCGCCTGGTCAAACAAAAATCACCTTTGGCACTGGCGGAGTGCTGGATGTGTTCGTCGGCAACAAGGCGCCAATTGCCGCGCAACGCGCGCCGCACGGCACGTATCCGATCGTCGCGTACTGCGACAGCGACGGTGTGTCGTGGGGTGCCGAAGCCATCATCTTGTCGGCGGGAACAAATATCGAATGGCTTCGTGATGACTTACAAATCATCGACACGGCAGCACAAAGCGACGAGATTGCGAGACAGGTTGAAACATCCGATGGCGTTGTCTATGTACCGGCGCTGTTCGGCTTGGGTACACCTCATTGGGACTACGGCGCACGCGGATCTCTCTTTGGGATAACTCGAGGCACGGGTCGTGCCCACATCGTGCGCGCCGTCCTGGAGGGCATTGCCCATCGCGGCGCGGACCTCGTTGAGGCGGCGAAAAGCGATACCGGATTGCACATCAATTCGTTGTGCATCGACGGCGGAATGAGCCGCAACACAACATTTGTTCAAGCCTTGGCCAACGCCACAATGCTTCCCGTCGAAGTGTCGCAAGTTGCCGAGGCGACCACCCTCGGTGCGGCGTTTTTAGCGGGCGTGGCGGTTGGCACATGGAAGAACCTTGCGGAAGCGACGTCGACGTGGAAGGCGGAATCGGTTGTCACCCCCACATCGGGTCTCGATCGGGGCCAATGGAGTGAGGCGGTTACTAGATCAAAGGGTTGGATACCTGCGCTATCCTCACTCGACTTCTAGATTTGTATCGTTCCATCGGCCACCGACAACTTGACAAGTGAGGAATTCCAAGGTGCCAGTTTTAGATTCAGGAAGACCGAGCACGGTTCCGCCAAAGCAACCCACCGAAGCGGATCTGGCTTTGTTGGGCTCGGCCCAAAGTGCAGAGTTGGCGGTACGCGATCTATACATATCGGCACTTACTGGCGGAAACTTTTCCGACGTGCAAATTAGCGTCCTCGAACTCTTTCGCGATCATCACACGGCATACGCCCAGGCACTCAACGGGATTCTCGGCAAAGCCTCCACAAATGAGCGCAATGAATCACTTGTCGGGCAGTTCGAGGTTCAGGTGAAAAATTCGTCAACAGCGCTAGAGGCACTGCGTTCACTCGAAAATATTCTCGTCGCCACCCATACGGTGATTGTCGGTTCGCTTGCTGGTCTTGACGCGACAAACCTGATGGCATCTATTTTGATGACCGAGGCCCGGCACGCCGCGGTCTTCGGTAGCGCACCGAACCTGAACGTTTCCATCGCTCTCGACGATGTCGCTGAATCCCTCGTCTCGCCGATCTCTGGTGGTGGATGATCTGTATGAACTCGCCAGCGATGAACCAGAAAGACCCATCACGATTCAGTCGGCGTGACCTGTTGCGAATTGGTGGAATTGGATTGATTTCGACGACCATTCTTGCGGCGTGCAGCAAAAATGACAACACAGCGGAAGATGGAATTGCCAGCATCGGCACGATTCCACCGAGTTCGCCACTTCCAAAAGTGGAAGTAACAGATGTCGTGTTACTTCGGACCGCAGCATCGGTTGAATCCAACGCGATTGACATGTACAACACCGTCCTCGACGCCGGTTATTTCACTGGTGACTTTGCCTCCGCAAGCAATATTGCTCGTCGATTTCGAGACGATCACGTTGCCCACGTCGCCGAAATCAATGCCCTCGTTGTGTCCCTTGGGGGAACCGCATTCGAATGCGCAAACGCGCATGTCGATTCGCTGGCGATACAGCCGGCAATTGATCTCATCGCCACAAAAGACAACCCAGACGTTGCTCTTGACGCGGTAAGCCTCGTTCACGCTGTCGAAACGCTCGTGGCGCAAATGCACCAAGGATTCGTTGGACAGCTCGATGATCCAAAACTTCGAGGTTCGATAATCCACATTGGCCAAAACGATGTTCGACATGTGGTCGTCCTTGCCCAATTGCTTAATCCAGGTTTGAGCGGAGTCCAAACAATTGCCGATGCGACAACCGGAATTTCGAATGTCGTGGCAGTTCCGTCCGCCTTTGGCGGACTGGCAATAATTCGCCCATCGTTTGGGCCGCCGAACGCAGATGGATTGAAGGCCGTTGTGCCGATGGAAACACCGAGCCTCAATGCAATGGTTTACGAATACGTCTCTTGCTGACCGGGGCGTCGTCAGCCATACACTTAAAGCGACGGTGAGTTGACCGGATGATCGCGGGTCGGCAACATTTCATTGCCGATCTGAGGAAAGTCGGGGCTTCGCAGGACGGAATGCTGGCGAGAGCCAGGTCGGGGTGACCTGACGCAAGATGCAACAGAAAACAAACCGCCGATGGATGTCGTTCGCAAGTTCGTCGTCACAGGCAAGGCTGAAACGGTGCGGTAAGAGCGCACCAGCGCATGGAGCGATCTGTGCGGCTTGGTATCGCGATTCGAAGCAAGATCACGCAGAAGGCACGAGCGGTCCGCTTGTTCGCTACTTGTAGCGAACCACCTTCGGGTAGATCGCATAGAGGGATGGTCATCGGCCAAGGCGGGAAACCGCCGACGCTACAGAACTCCGCTTATAGGTTGACTCACCGTCACTTGCACCCTTCGCCGAGTCCACATACAAAGCGCAACACCAACGATTTCCAAAGCAAAATTCCACCATCCACGACTAACGGATGGCAACGACGCATCACTAAAGGTAAATCCGCTCACCGGCCACCAGAACATCTTTGTATTGAGAAATGCGCCGTCAAAAACAAGGTGCATAAACACACCGATCACCACTGAAATCAGTAGTTTGCGTCGTGGTCGCGAACCAATTGACACGAGCATGGTGACGATCAATAACACGACGGAGGAAACAATGCTGTGCAACGGGCCGACGTGGCCAAACCACACATCTACGACATCCGGCAAAAGTGCTCCGATTATCAGAAACTTGTAGTTGAACAACGGGTCTCGGAAGATGAGCCATACAGAGGCGACTGCCGTTCCGGCAAACCAAAAGAACATGACCGATTTAGATTACGAGGTAGCAGCCACAGTTTGGGCACTCGGGAAATTCATCTGCGGGCAACTTCTTCATCGCATCAAGTTCGCCCTTGGAGATATCCAAATGACATGATTGACATGTTGGCCCGCGTAATTCTGCAACCGCGCCACCAGAAATGTGTTTGCGCTTGCTTTCATAGTCGAGGAGATTGCGCTCCGGCACGACAAGGGAAATTGCCGATCGACGTTCGCTTAGTTCTTGGATTTCAACGCGTACGACCTGTTGTGCAGCCTCCAACTCTTCGTGTAGACCGGCGACATTGGTCGTTTCGATCTGCTCGCGCTTGCCATTCGATTCCATTTCCGAAGCCAGGGCGTCAACAAGTTCCAACAGGTCTAATTCCTTGTCATCGAGCGAACTTCGAATGGTCTGGAGATTTACGATTTCGTGTTGCAAGGCTTCAAACTCGCGAATCGCCACGATCGATCGAAGTTGATTGTGCAAGCGCTCCAAGTCGACGTCGAGTTGATGACTCTCCGCTTCGAGTTGGGTGATATCGGCAAGGGCTTGAACATGGCGACGGGCCGCGACCTCGATTTGATTTCTCACCGTGTTCAACGAAGCAAGCGCCTGTTGATGGGTCTCAATTTGAGGCAGATGGGCAAGTCGATGTCGTGCCTGGCTCATTGCTGTATCCGTCTTCTGCAGCGAAAGTAAATCCAACAAGACGCTCATCGTTAGCCCGCGATGCTTGTCTGTACAGAAGGCGGAAATGCCTTGTCGCAGTCATACACCCATATCGAACCAATCGGCACGGTCGGCACAGGTGAAAATGGATTCGTATCCTCTGGCGAGATTGTGGTTCCAGGATCAAGAATGCTGACCACGACGGTGTCGTTCGCGTTCCCGCCCTCGGGTGGCGGAGCTACGGTCGTTGTTGTCGAGCTCCCCGCCCCCGGCGTCACCGAATTGGGGATCGTTCCCGACACAACCTGGGCGAGACACTCATTGCCAGGCAGATAGATGCGAGCGGGCGGACGACTTGGTTCGAGAGGTGGATCCCAATCCTTTACCACAATGTTGAGGTGCGCCTCATCCATGTATTGCTTCCAGATTCGTGCGGGAAACATTGAACCCTGCACTCGAGGAATACCAACCTTGACGAATTCCGGAATGTTGACCATCGGCGTATACCCCTTTGGGTCGCCCACCCACACTGCCGTCGTCAGTTGTTTGGTGAAGCCAACGAACCACGCGTTCGTGTTGTCGTCCTGCGTGCCGGTTTTACCTCCGGCCGGGCGACCATCGGCCAGCGGCGTGCGCCGAGCAGTTCCGGTTTTCAACACGCCCTTCAAAACATCAACTGCGGTGTTAGCAACTTCCAATGGGATTGCCTGCGTACCTTCGGGAACGTGTTCGTAGAACAACCCTTGTGCGTCTTCAACTCGCTCGATCATGTACGGACGCATGTGTAGTCCACCATTTGCAATTGTTTGGGCTCCCGATGCCATATCGAGTGGGCTTGCTTCGTTTGCTCCGGTCGCCAAACTCGCATACGCATAAAGTTTGAACGTCTCTGGATTGGTCCACTCGGAATCCATCATCCTGTACATCGTCGAAACGACGCGATCCAATCCAACAGCCTGCGAAAGTGTCGCGTATGCGCAGTTAATTGACAAAACGGTCATGACTCGAAGCGGAGCAACACCATGGCTCACACCTTTGGTAATCTTGAACGGTTCCTCCGGCTTGCCTGGATTGGGCAGTGTGCACGGCAACGTTCCATCGATGAGATCGTCTGGTTGAATTCCGGCTTGCAGCGCGGCGCTAAGGATGAACATTTTCACGCTCGAGCCTGTTTGGCGACGACGCATGGCCAGATTGACCTCGCTGCGGCCGGCGACAAAACCTGGCCCGCCGACCATCGCTCGTATGCCACCCGTCGCGTTGTCAATCGACAGCACCGCGGCCTGTATCCCCGTCTTGTTTGCCGGAAGTTGCTCCGCCGCTGCCTTTTCGGCCGCAGCTTGTGCTCCCGAATCAAGCGTCGAGTAAATTCGCAATCCCCCTCGAAACAGCCTGTTGTATCGATCCTGATAGGTGGGACCCAAGATATCGCTGCGGTTGAGCAACCAGTCTTTGACTTCTTCCGTGAAATACGTTCGGTTGACATTGACTTGCGGAACGCTCTTTATCACTTCCGGAATGTTGTACGAGTCGCCAAGGATTGTCGCTGCGTCAGGTGCCATCAGCTCTGTGTCGACTAGACGCGAAAGCGCGACCTTGAATCGTTGTCGGGAACGCTCCGGGTGCAGGATCGGATCAAATGTCGATGGTGCCTGAATTAAGCCGGCGAGGAAAACTCCCTGGACGAGCGAGAGCACTGGTACCGGCACCCCGAAATAAACTTCCGCGGCTGCCTGCAGACCGTATGCGTTGTTTCCGAAATAAACCGTGTTCAGGTATCGCTCGAGAATGTCTCTCTTGGAAACTTCCTTTTCCAGCATCACCGCATATCGCGCTTGCAACACCTTGTAGCGACCATCGCGAGCCAAACCACCGAGGTATTCATTCTTTACAACCTGCTGCGTGATGGTCGATGCACCTTGGCGATTCGATTGAGACTCAAAATTCGACAACAGCGCTCGCACCGATGCCCGGAGGTTGAACCCTTTATGCGAGTAAAACCCTGCGTCCTCCACGGCCAAAATTGCAGAAATAACGGCCTCCGGCACATCGTCGATCCGAGTCGGCTGGATGTTTTCCAACTGAAACACACCAATTTGTATGCCGTTGACGTCGTATAGATAACTTCGCTGGGCCAGTCCAGAAAATTGTGGAAGTTTGACCGGGGTCTGGGCATGAGCGTTGAGAATCTCCCACATTTGCGGGGCCATCGCGCTGACCACAGAAGTGATGAACAACGCCCCAGCCACGACGACGAGAGCGAGGCGAGTAAGCAATCGGAGTTGGGGGTTCACGCCAGTTACATGTTACTGAGTGCATGACGACCCACGACCGCACCCACGTCTCGTCCCATGGATACTAGAAATTAGTAAGGTACGGCGATGACTTCACGCACGACGTTGCCACTCAAACCGTTTCGATTTGGAATTCAAGCCTCGACCCAACCCGACAAAGCGAGTTGGATCGACTTGGCCAAACGAGCGGAGGACCGCGGCTTCGATGTGCTGACAATGCCAGACCACTTCACCGATCAACTGGCTCCGATTCCGGCACTTATGGCGGCCGCAGATAACACCACAAGTCTGAGAGTCGGTGCGTTGGTCTGGGACAACGACTACAAGCATCCGGTCGTTCTTGCTAAGGAACTGGCCACGATCGACGTGCTCTCCGGTGGAAGACTCGAGATTGGGCTTGGTGCAGGCTGGATGGTCAGCGATTACGAACAATCAGGCATTGCGTACGATCGACCAGGTGTACGAATCGATCGATTCATCGAAGGTCTCGATGTCATCCGCGGATGCATGGCTGCTGATGCTTTTTCTTATTCTGGTAAGCACTACACGATCACGAATTACAACGGACTGCCCAAACCGATTCAGGCGCCGTGTCCCCCTATTCTCATCGGCGGTGGTGGCAAGCGGGTACTTACCTATGCCGCCCAGCATGCCGACATCATCGGCATAAACGCAACTCTCACCGCTGGTGCGGTAGGGCCGGATGTGATTGGGACGATGACCGCGGCAGCAGTGGATGAAAAAGTGGCGATCGTGAGCAATGCTGTTGGGGCACGGGCGAACGAGATCGAGATGAACATTCGCGCATTCATGGTCAATATCAACGACGACGCCACAGGTTCGATCGAACGCCTGGCCAAGGCGATGAATGTTGAGGCGCCAATGATTGCCGAAACACCATTTGCCCTCATCGGGCCGCCTTCAAAGCTGATTGAAGATCTGTATGCACGTCGGGAGCGGTGGGGATTTTCATACATCATCGTTGGTGGCGCCGACATCGACAGTTTCGCCCCAGTTGTGGCCGCGCTACGCGGTAATTAGCCAGTTGGAAGATGCGTCCCGCGGGCAATCGGAAAGTACTTATGGTGAAACTGGCCGGTGATCTCATAAATCGCGGTGCCAACTGATCCATCGCTTGTTCTAATTGTCATTTCGCTAAGTCCACCGCCCAATGCCGACTCATTCCTATTGTCAAGTCTGCTATACCGCTGCGCCCATCGACCTTCAGCTTCTACCAACATCACTCGCCCACCTGACAAGGTAATTTGTACACTTCCAGCGAGTCCATGGACATCATCGCCGTACTGCTGGTAGGAAACTTCCGCCCCATTTACATCGCGCCAATGCAGATCATGTCGAAAATCAATAATGGAAATTGGCTCACCGCCATCTGACGGTGCAAAGCATCCATCGGTGTAGACGCGAGCACCGTTCGGATACTCCCAATTCCAAACTCCGAGCATGCCCTCCGGCAGTTGAATCGCCAGCCACATCCACATTGGGCACCGACCGTGGGCTCGAATACCCCACGAATGATCACGCTGCCCCCACCAATTATTTACTTCGTATGTGATCCCTTTGTGAATGTACGTGCCGTTATAAATGCCACTTTGAAACATGTGCGATTGATCCCACACGATTTCATGACCGCTCTTCATTGTTCCTCGGCGTAATAGATATGGCTGGGTGCGAGCACGAAATTCAATGTCCATCGAGATCGACGACTGTGCTGACTCGGCAACCAGCAATCGCACGCGCTTGAGTGGTTCGACAATTTGGATGCTTACCGGTCCGACGACAAATTCGTTTTGGTCGTCGAGCACCTGTCGAACATGTCGAGCCATGATCGATGCCCCGCCAACTCGGCCAAGTTGCAACGAATCCATTTCGCCGCGAGCGGGGAAATGAGCGAGTGTTAGAACAACTACATCACCTGGCTCGCTCGGCGGGTGCAAAATAAAGAACAGGCTCTCTCGCCAATCTTGGTGGTGCACCACCGTATTTGGAAAGGGCTCTGGAATTTGGTGGGCAAAACTTTCGTCCAACGGAGTGAAGCGCGTCATTTCTAGAACAATAACTCTGACTCCAAGTCAATTGCCTGTTGGCCGTGGCGTGATGCCATGGCGACGAACATTTCGTCGCCTCGATCAGTCTGGCTGACCAACATTGAAGCCGCGATCGCCATCCCAAATCCGGCAAATGCGTAAAGCCGGTATTGTTCCCACAACTCGTCAAATTCCATTTCGATTCCGTATGCCTGCAAATGCCGTTGATATTCGCGCACCAATAATTCCTCGTGTCGCCGACGATCGTCTAGGACAAGTCCTGAGCCGACGAAATACGACAGGTCGGAAGCACCTGGCCCAATTCCGATTGTTTGCCAATCAACGACCGCCACAACACTTTGGCTGCCGCTCCCACTGAACAGCAGATTGTCTAGTCGATAGTCCCGGTGTACGACCGTCGAAGTGGACGGAGCTGCGGAAAAATAACGATCGGCATGGGCGACGAAACGAGCCCCCAATTCAATGATCTCATTGTCAATTTGATCGGAATAGCGGTCGCAGAATCCCGGATACGAGTGTTGAAACAGCGCGGCGGTCGCCCGCGTTGATTCTAAAGTCGGTCGGCTCAACCATGGCTTGGAATCAAGAATTGGACTATTCCACAGCGGCCCGTGCAACCTAGTCAATTCGCCTACAGCGGCCAACGCTTGGTCGAACGAACAGCCCGCGATTTGATCTCCCTGAACTGCGGGCGCGAGGTCTTCCAATAGCAACAGGAAATCGTCCTCCGTTGCGTTATACGCGACGTAATAAATCCGCGGCGTGCGAACGTCCACGAGTTCACTTAATTCTGAATAGAACCTCGTTTCTAGTTCATAGCATCGGGTCAACCGAGATGCCGCTCGACTTGATTCGTTGAGAGATGGAAGCTTGGCGATTATTGTCGAAGGCCCACCGCAGTCTTCGGCGTATTTGATGTGCAGCCGAAAACAGTCGGCCATCTGCCCCGTGCCAACTGGAGAATTGACATAGGAAACGACTTCGATTCCATCCGCAAGCGGCGCGAGCACGGCATTAAGTAGCCGTATGGACAACCCTCTGTCGTGTTTTGCCTCGATGTCCACAATCCCCTCGCCAGCGTGCGATTCGCAGGCAGACCTTACCAACATGAAGTTTTGTCGCCCGTTCGACCAAAAAAGTGGGAAAGTCCCCGCTTGCTCATAGTCTGATATCCGGATTAGCTAATAGGGCTCTTCCATTTATGAAAAGAGATATCACATGCGAGGTACAGTCAAATTTTTCAATGCAGAGAAGGGCTTCGGCTTCATCTCACGTGACGGTGGGGACGATGTGTTCGTACACTTCTCCAACATCGTTGCAGAGGGCTACAAGTCACTCAGCGAAGGCCAGGCCGTCGAATTCGACGTGGCACCTGGTCGCAAGGGCGAAGAAGCCCAGAACGTAAGGATCGTCTGAGGCAACCCTCAATCTGACGTACCTGCGCTACTTGCGCAGTTCTTAAAAAAATCCGGCACGACGGCAATTTCGCCAGACTGCCGGATTTTTTACGTTTATTGCAGAAACTTCAGGACACCGGTTCGATCGGGGTTTGCAGACCGCACTCTGCTTCAATCTGCTCGGCAATCGCTAAACACCGAAGGTCGGTAAATCGAGCCCCGATAACCTGCACCCCTGCCGGCATCCCTCCGGCCATTCCGGCTGGTACCGCTACGCAAGGGACCCCAAGCAAATTTCCAGGCAACACGGGACGCAACAACTCAATCGTGTCTCGCGCGCCTTGGACACTGGCGATGTCGGCGTCGAATACAAACGGCGGTTGAGCCCAAATCGGCGAAAGCAAAACGTCATAGTTCTGAAACCACAATGACCAACGACGACCAATGCCATTGCGGGCCAGTTGCGCATTTGCCCACTCTGCCATGTCCACTTCTTCCTGAACCTCACGGGCGAACTGAAGAAACTTCATTCCACCAGCGCCGACAACGGCTTCGAGCAGCGACCACTGAAGCAACAGTTCGCCGTTTAATTGCGTCGCCCATGTCGCACAGGCAAGTTCGTAATCTGGCGGTGTCGCTTCCGATACATCGTGACCGGCGGCCGCCAACGCGTCGCCTGCACGTCGAACGACCGCGGCAATTTCTGGATGGGTGGATCCGCCCGGTGGTTCCGCCAACACTGCGATTCGCAATTTTTCGCCGAATCGCAAATCGGTGAGTCTCGCCGGAACACTAATCGGATCCCGAGGATGTGCCCCGGCCACAACCTCAAATCCGGCCCGAACATCGGCGATCCGTCGCGCCATGACGCCTTGCGTGAGCATCAGTTGGGCGCTCCAACCGATGTCTTCAATAGGGAACATTTGGGCGTCTGGGATGACTCCCGTTGTTGGCTTGATCGATGCAATCCCACAACAATGAGCCGGGTTGCGCAAGGAACCGCCGATGTCGTTGCCAAGTCCGAGTGGACTCATTCCAGTCGCCAGCGCGGCACCCTCTCCGCCGCTGGAGCCGCCCGTGGTTCTGTCCAAATTCCAAGGATTTTTTGTCCGACCATACAAAGTGGAATCGGTGTGCACGCGCAATCCCAGATCGGGGAGGTTCGTTCTCCCAATTGGAATCGCCCCGGCCGCTCGCATTCGTTCCACTACTGGCGCATCGAGCATGGGAATTGCCTCGGCCAACGCAGGTATACCTTGCGTAGTCGGCAATCCCGCCATGTCGATATTTTCTTTTACAGTGATCGGCACTCCGTGAAGTGCGCCGAGAACGTCGCCTCTGGCGATTGCGGCATCTGCTGCATCTGCGTCGGAAAGTGCCTGTTCGCCAAGTACGCGCACGACCGCATTTATGGTCGGATTTACTTGGGCAATTCGCGCGAGGTGCGCTTCTACGACGTCGCGGCTAGATACTCGTCTACTACGAATATCGCTGGCTAGTTCAAGTGCGGACAGTCTCCATAACTCATTTGACATTGACCAAGACTAACCAAAGGCACGAATTGCCCGAACCCGAAATGGCCTCTGAGGCGGCGCTTTGTTGGCAGACAAAGTCTTTACTCTGTCAAATTGCTGACCGTCAGAGAAATACTCCGTCCACGTGTTTTGGTTGTCATACTCCGACGATGTCCAGTAATAGCCCTTGTCAAAGTCACCGATTGGATTATCGCGAGACTTCAAAGTATTGAATACAAGATCGATCTCTTCCTTTGACGGCAGGAACCAATCGTCTGCTTGGCGACAGACGAGCTCCTGGGCAAAACGAGCCGCGTACATCAAATTTGTTTTGTAGCGACTCACAACTAGTGCCGTATTGACCCGACCCATGCCAACCATCTTGGCCAGCACGCGTTTCTTGGCCGCGTTGAGTCCTCCAGTTGTATTTACGTAGAGAGGCGGAACTACAGCGGCGTTCGGCTTCCATGGCAACGCCACTCCCTCGCATTCGAGTGGCGCCACCTCAAGATATCGACCCCAACTCTGGTGGCTACCGGCATCGTAGAAGACGATTCCGCCACCAGGACCGGCTGAGCCGATCGCATAATCGCCAACGGGATCAGGTGTTGGTACGCCGATGCTGTCAGGAAATGCTCTGATCGGCGTGGCAATGAGTGGCATCGGCGGAAAGGATGTTCCGTGTTGACGAGTCATCGTCGACGACTTATTGCCTTTCAGGCCGAGGATAATCCCATTCGCATCCGTGTATTGCGTGCCATCAACGAATAGCTGGAACCAGGCAAATGAATTGGCGGCTTCGGAAGATGACCACATCGCCGACTGGGTGTACCTGCGATTGATCGTTGCCGACACATTGGCATTTGGCGCACTCTTGCCGACCAACTTGAGATAGTTGTACAACGCGTTGGCCTCGTTCTTTGACGGCAAGAACCAGTCGGACTTTGGCGACACAACGAAACTGCCGACCCGAGCGGCATAGTTACCAGTGTTGCCGTATGCGTTAATAATTCTGGCGGTATTCAATTTGCCGTAGCCGATTGACTTGCTCAGTGTTCGCTGCGTCAATGCCGAACCACCGACCGCCGAGTCAGTGAAGACCGGCGAAAAGTCAAACCCGCTCGGACTCCATGGAACTCGCCACTGAATGGCGCCTTTGAATTCCAGATACTGGCCCCACCATTTCAACGACCCGGCGTCGTAGAAGACTATTCCACCACCGGGACCGACATCACCAAGTTTGCATGGTCCGCCACTTGCACACGTTGCCGCAGCGGCCGGCGATACCCCAACGACGAGCGCGCTGGTCATGCACAAGATTGCGACAATCGGCCGGACAAAAAATCTAT
>JBDTPW010000099.1:0-3579 GCA_039932495.1 Ilumatobacteraceae bacterium | reverse complement strand
ACGCCCTGGATGGCACGACGTGCAAGTCGCCCTCACTGGCCCAGCCGTGGACGATGTGGCCTTAACATTCGCAGAACGTTGGGAGGATCCGACGCCACTTGACACCCGCAGCATATTTCGGTGGTTGTTGCACAAGTTTTCGCGGCAGCCCGCAAAAAGATCGGATCTCGCCGCCGGGCGAATCAATTCACCGAAGGTTGGGCCGCACGCGGTGCAGGTTTTACGCACATATCCGGTTCGCCGAAAACCGTATCCATTTGCGCCGGAAGGTGAACGAAGCATCGCCCGCGAATACATCAAGGTCTTTGCTCGGTCCCGCAGTTTGATATACTTAGAGGACCAGTACCTGTGGTCGGCCGCTGCATCGGACGCACTCTGTACCGCGTTGCGACGCGAGCCCAACTTATTGATTGTGATCGTCATTCCCCGATATCCGGATCCATCTGGTCGGATCGCCGGAGCGGCAAGCATTCTTGGACGTAAACGCGTTCAAGATGCGTTGTACGCGGCAGGTGGAGAGCGGGTCGCAATCTACGACCTGGAAAGGGAAGACGGTACGGCAGTGTATGTGCACTCAAAGGCGTGCATCGTCGACGACGTTTGGCTCGCCGTAGGTTCCGACAACCTCAACCGCCGATCATGGACTCACGACTCGGAACTATCTTGTGCAATCATCGATGAGACACTTGACGAACGCGAACCTCGTGATCCCGCCGGTCTCGGCGATGGTGCACGCAAACTTGCCCGCGACACGCGCCTTCGATTGGCGGTCGAACACACGTGTGCGGCTTTCGACGTTAGACAGATGGTGGACCCTCGTCAGTGGTTTGACACGCTCCGAATCAGCGCTGAGGTTCTAGACCAATGGCATCGCAACGATGACGGTGGTCCGCGACCACCGGGGCATCTGCGGCCCCATACGATCGACCGGGTCAACAACGCTCAGCGTCACCTGCTCGGGTGGGTTCACTCGTATGTCCTCGATCCAGACGGGCGACCAACGCGTCTCAAGCGAACGAATTCGTATTGATCATTCGTCGCGCGGATTTTCGCATTTCAGTTCCCGTAATTACGTTATTAACTCTGTCGAGTTGCGCCGATGATAAACCGGTTGGCCCATTCGGTCATGTCAATGGAATCGTGTTATCCAGTCCAACTTGTCCGGTCCAACAAACCGGAGACACCAACTGTCAACCGAAGCCTGTGCAAGGGGTTGTGCAATTTACTCAGGATGGAGATGTTGCGGGAACCGCACTCAGTGATACGAACGGAAAGTTCGCTGCCGATATTCCGGTCGGCGTATACATCGCCACCGTCGATGTCGGTGACAACATCTTTCCAATTTGTTCGCCCATTGAAGTCGAAGTTCGCACCGATATCGAAATCTTCGTCGACATAAATTGTGACACTGGTATTAGATGAGTTAGGGTTGCGGTCGTGGTCGCAGTGATCGAAATTGAGGGCCTGCGCAAGGAATACAGACTTCGCCATGGCAAACGAGTGAGCGCGGTTGACGGTTTGGATCTTTCAGTTCCAGAAGGCGGCGTATTCGGATTCCTCGGCCCAAACGGATCGGGCAAGACCACGACGATTAGATGCATGCTCGGGTTGGTTTCGGCCACCTCGGGCACTACTGCCGTACTTGGTCTGCCCACTCCTGCAGAGTTGTCGAAGGTGATCCCTCGCGTGGGTTCAATTGTCGAAACGCCAGCCATGTTCCCGACGATGACAGCCCGCGAAAATCTCGAACTGCTTGGTGCCGTCGATGGAATCGGCAAGCAACGCGTCATCCAAAGTCTCGAAAAAGTTGGATTAGGGGATCGCGCCGATCACAAGGTGCGCACGTACTCGCTAGGTATGCGCCAGCGCCTTGGTCTGGCCGCGGCACTGTTAAAGGACCCCGCGTTGCTCGTCCTTGACGAGCCGGCTAACGGACTAGATCCCGCCGGAATACGCGAAATTCGGGAACTTCTTCGCCAAATGGGCGACGAAGGTCGTACCGTTTTCGTGTCCAGTCATCTTTTGTCCGAGGTCGAGCAAATATGCGATCGGGTGGCGATCATCGACCGAGGCAAATTGGTGTTGACCGGTCGCGTCGATGAGGTATTGGCCGAGGCTTCCCGTCCGTCGCTTCTCGTTGGCGTCGAAGACCTTTCTGTCGGCGCAGGGGTGCTCCAGCGTGCCGGTATATCAGTTGAAGTTGAAGGCGCGTTTCTCCGCGTAGCCATGCCGGCAACTGACGCCGCGAAAGTCACAAAACTGTTGGCCGATGCAGGAATATATCTTAGCGAACTGAGACCGGAATCGGTAAGCCTCGAAGAATTGTTCCTGAGCATTACCGCACACGAGGAAGATCAGTTGTGAAATTTTTTCGCTTGATTTTTGTGGAAATGCGGCGTGCGCTTCATCGCCGACTTGTGCGATGGATGATCTTCATCGCCCTCGTCGGATGTGCGGGTGTAGGTCTGATCGCGTTCCTGACCAGTCGAAACCCAGTGAAGTTTGCCCATGACACGGGGCATCCTGCGCGGATGGTGAACTGGTGGGTTTCGCGAAATGGTGGCGAGAGTTTCCTCACTCCGGCAGCATTGTTTCTCGTCGTTGGAGCAGTAATCTGCGGCGCGTCGGTTGTCGGGGCCGAATGGAAGTCGGGGACCATGACGACGATGCTGACTTGGGTTCCGTCCCGCCTGCGTCTACACGGTGCCCGCACAATCTCCGCGGCCGTACTGTCCTTCGTGATCAGTTTCTTGCTTCAGATTGTGTACCTAGCCTCGGCTCTTCCAGCCGTGATTACCCACGGAACCACGACGGGTACGAACGCCTCGTGGTGGTCCGCATTGCTGTTGGCGATGCTTCGAATCTCGTTCATCACCTTGCTCGTCACAGTTTTGGCGGTAAGCATCGCAACTATCGGACGCAATACCAGCGCAGCATTGGTTGCGCTCGCCACTTGGGCGCTCGTGATCGAACGATTGATAGCAGGCTTTTGGCCGAAGTATGCACGTTTCATGATCGCCGAAAATGTTGGAATCGTCGTCCCGTGGGAACAATTAAGGGACGCCTCCTTTGATCGACCGCCGATCATCGCATTGATAGCGCTAATTGGATATTTGATCCCCATAGTCGCGGTCGCCACCGTTTTGTTCGTTCGGCGTGATGTGGCGACGACCTAATGGCAACAGATCTCAATTTTGTCTATGTGACATACATCTACGGAACGGCCGAAAACATTTGGCGGGCGATCACCGATCCTCAGGTGACTCATAAATACTGGGGTCACAACAATATTTCGGACTGGAAAGTTGGTTCCAAGTGGGAGCACCAACGCCCAGATGAAAAGCGAGCGGTCGACGTCGTGGGAACCGTGACCGTCAGCTCGCCACCCACTCGACTGTCGTTCACTTGGGCAGAGCCAACCGATGAGCCAATTGATCGCTATTCAGTGGTCACCATTAAAATTGATTCGTTCCACGACATAGTTCGTCTAACCGTTAACCACGATGATCTCGCCGATCGGGCAGAACTTGATGCGGTGACTGAAGGGTGGGCGGCCGTCATTTCCAACCTCAAGACTTT
>JBDTPW010000098.1:0-3883 GCA_039932495.1 Ilumatobacteraceae bacterium | reverse complement strand
AATGGTGTCCGTATCAAGAGTTACAGCGCCCGACGTTGTAACTGCGCCGGCTAATAGGCGACCATCTACAGTCACGCTATTGCCGACCGTGATACTGGTATCGGCAAGGATGTTTCCTCTGAAGGTCGAACTTGCTCCAAGAGTCGCCGAACTACCAACCTGCCAATAAACATTGCAGGCCTGCGCACCTCGAGTAAGAAGGATTTGAGTGCTTGCCGCCGTCACGAGGGTGGTCCCTGGGATTTGGAATATCCAGATTGAGTTTGGATCGTTGTTGGCATCGAGAGTCAGGGTTCCGGCCGCGAGTTGGGCGGTCGTGGCCGACCCCACTCGGTAGACGCCCGGATCCAGAATCAAGTTGTTCAATTGACCATCACCATTGGGAAAAGTCTGATTTACCGCTCGAGCGGCGATATTGGAGTAGGCGGTCCCCAAAGCTGCATTGGCGTTGGCCGTAGCACTGTTAGCGGACGTATACAGAATACCCGGCGAATTCACGACACCGGGTGGGAAATTGCTGACCGCAAAACCGGTCGGACCCGATCCGACGTGTCCAAGATAGACCTGAGTGCTCCCGTTATTGGTGATTGCGGTATTGCCCAGAACCGCGAAATCCGCGGCCGATCCGAGATCCACCGGTCCAGGAGACGTGTATGCCTGAGCCGAAGGCGTGTCTAGAAGAACGACAAAAAGCAGCGGCACAATCGACAATCTTGCAAGACTTCTGAACACTAGATTTTTTCTCATATGTTGCTGTACCACTTTTTCGCCTAATTCATACCTAGTTTTCGTCCTCTTTCCAAGATCTCGTAATCTGAAAGATTATGAATCCCCATCACGACAAGCACGCCGGGCATGACCCAGAAATGTTTCGGCGACGATTTTGGCTGACATTTGTATTGACGATCCCGGTATTCATCTCCAGTCCAACGGTGATGGATTGGTTCGGTTACCACATCAGTGCGGTCGCCTGGATCGGTCCGCTTATTGGCACATTCATTTTCATCTGGGGTGGTCAGCCGTTTTTGGTCGGAGCGGTGAACGAGATCCGCAACCGCCGACCTGGGATGATGCTGCTTATCGCGATGGCTATCACCGTTGCCTGGTCGGCCTCAATGTCGACAAGCCTCGGTTGGTTCGATCTTGAGTTTTGGTGGGAACTTGCGGCATTGGTGACGATCATGTTGCTTGGCCACTGGCAGGAAATGAAAGCAATCGGTCAGGCGCGAGGTGCGCTCGCTGCCGTGGCCGCGTTGCTTCCCGACGAAGCCGAACGAGTGGGCTCAGATGGTCAAGTCGAGCTCGTCGCCGTAGGCGAACTTGTGCCCGGTGATCGTGTATTAGTACGAGCCGGCGCCCGAGTTCCGGCCGATGGCCGAATCATGGAAGGCGAGGCCGAACTTGATGAGTCAATGATTACCGGCGAGTCGCGTCCGGTACCAAAAGGACTCGGCGATCGGGTAGTTGCCGGCACAGTGTCGACCGATTCGTCGATTCGTGTCGAGATCGATGCGGTCGGAGATAATACCGCGCTAGCCGGCATTCAACGTCTTGTTGCCGACGCTCAAGCGAGCAGCAGTAGGGCACAGGTGTTGGCCGATCGTTTCGCCGCTTTGCTTTTTTATGTAGCCACAGGGGCAGCAATCATTACGTTCATTTCGTGGGCAGTTGCTGGAGATATGAAACATGCGATCGAAGCGACCGTAACGGTGCTTGTCATTGCCTGCCCACACGCGCTTGGACTGGCAATTCCGCTTGTGATCGCTTTGTCCACCGCCATAGCCGCGCGAAGCGGAATTCTGGTCAAGGATCGTCTTGCCCTGGAACGGATGCGATCCGTCGATGCCGTGATTTTCGACAAGACCGGAACATTGACCAAGGGAAATCATGTCGTCACTGGAATCGCAGCGGGTGACCGAGGAGAAGATTCGGTGCTTGCGCTCGCCGCCGCCGTCGAATCCGAGAGTGAACATCCCCTTGCCCGGGCAATCGTGGCAGGTGCTCAAAGTAGAGGTAATTTTCCGGCGGCAACGGATGTCCGATCGCTCACCGGTCGGGGAGTGGAAGCACACATCGATGGATTTGCGTATTCGGTCGGCGGTCCAGTTCTTCTTCGGGAACGAAAAATTAATGTACCCGTTCAATTGCTAGTGGCGATTGAACAATGGACCGCGCGAGGAGCCTCGGTACTCTATTTGATTGAGGGGAGTGAGGTAATTGGCGCGTTCGGGCTTGAAGACGAAGTTCGATCCGAGGCCAAAGCAATAGTTGAAGAGTTGCATAACCTGGGGATTAAGAGGGTGGTGATGATCACCGGCGACGCGTCTCATGTTGCCGATGCCGTGGCCAAGCAGATTGGTATTGATGAGGTTTTTGCCGAAGTTCTTCCCGCAGATAAGGATTCAGCGGTCATCGCGCTGCAACGACGTGGACTGACCGTGGCAATGGTTGGAGATGGAGTCAACGATGCGCCGGCCTTGGCAAGAGCCGACGTTGGCATAGCAATCGGAGCGGGAACTGATGTAGCAATTGAATCTGCGGGAGTCGTATTAATTTCGTCTCAACTGAGCGGTGTAGCCGGAGTTATCCGGCTATCCAAAGCCAGTCATCGCAAGATGATCCAGAATTTGACTTGGGCTGCGGGATATAACGTGATCTCGATTCCGCTGGCCGCTGGGGCGCTGTCATGGGCCGGACTCACCCTGGCCCCTGCGGTCGGGGCGGTCTTGATGAGTTTGTCGACAATTGTTGTGGCCCTAAACGCTCAACTTTTGCGTCGAGTGGATCTCACTTGCTAGATCTATTTGTTTTGGAGTTCGAGGTTTTCGTAGATTTGGCGGGCCGACGTGGAGCGGTTGAGCGTGTAGAAGTGCAGTCCTGGGGCACCAACTTCGAGAAGTTGGGCGCATAACTTTGTCGCCACATCGACTCCGATCCGCTGCACCTCGTCGGGGTCGTCAGTTTCGGCCAGGCGATCGGCCAACCACTTAGGAAAGGCCGCACCGGACATTTGCGACATGCGTATGACCTGCGACTTGTTGGTCACCGGCATGATTCCGGGGATGATCGGCGTGTGGACTCCAAGGTCGGCTAATTCTTCGACGAGTCGAACATAGTGATCGACCTCGAAGAAGAACTGGGTGATGGCGAAATCGGCGACACGAAGTTTTGCCGCCAGGTGAAGTCGGTCTGAACTGCGATCGGGGGAGCGAGGATGCACCTCCGGATGAGCGGCGACTCCTATAGAAAGGTCTGTGTTGGCGCGCAGATGATCGACGAGGTCTTTGGCATACTCGAAGTCGCTAGATCTTGCTTGATCGGCGTCGGTTGACGGATCTCCGCCAAGCGCCAAGATGTTGTCGATTCCACTTTCCCAATACTTGGCAATAATCTCATCGATTTCAGACTTGGAATGACCGATGCAGGTCAGGTGGGCCATTGGCGTAATCGAAGTGTCGCGTCGCATCGAGGTGACCAAATCACGTGTTCGCTCGCGGGTCGAGCCACCGGCCCCGTAGGTAATCGACACGAAACTTGGATGTAGCGGCTCGAGTTGGCCAATGGTTTTGAGTAGCGCAAGTTGTGCTTCGTCGGTTTTGGGTGGGAAGAACTCGAAGGAAAACGTTGGTCCAGCGGCAAGTAGATCAACGATCCTTGTCATGAGCATCAGCATATTGAAGTTGCGAATCTCATGTAGTCAAGACCAACGAGTACGCTCGCCCTGTGGAAACTGAAAGTGGAGATCCAACTCCCGAACTTGGTCAAAAGGTAGCAGAACCACATCGTCGCGGTAGGCGACTCGCATCACGGCTTGCGGGAATTTCAGGCACATCTGCGGTCATTTTTGGGGTTTTGTGTTTATTGGTTTTGAGTTTTGTCGGTT
>JBDTPW010000097.1:0-13268 GCA_039932495.1 Ilumatobacteraceae bacterium | reverse complement strand
TGTTGCTCGACGACATCTTGACCGACTCTCGTTGGGATTTCACCTATCTCGGCATGCAGATCATGGTCGAGGGCTTGGCTCTCGCTGCGTTTGGATTCCTCCATCAACTGACATCTGAACCATTGCTCAAGCAATTGCTTCGTTACGTCATGAGCGATGAGGCCCGACACGTAGCGTTCGGCGTACTCAGCCTCAAAGAGGTGTACGACGGAATGACCGATAAAGAGATGATGGATCGCCAAGAGTTCGCCTACGAGGCGGGAATTCGAATGCGGGATCGATTCTTGCAGCAAGAAGTTTGGGAATACATGGGTGTCGACCCAAAGACGGTGATCCCACTCATTCTCAACGATCCGACCCGAACAATGTTCCAACAGATGCTGTTTTCCAAGATCGTTCCAAACTGCAAGAAGCTTGGATTGCTAGATCGCAATGACAAGTGGTTGCGTCATCGATACGAGGAAATGGGCGTCATCCAATTCGAAGATTGGGACAACACGGGCGACGACTACCTCAAGTTCGAAATCGGCGCGGAGGCCGCAGTTCCGACGCACTGACTACTATCTTCATATGCCGCTATTCGGCCAAGTTCTTACAGCTATGGTCACGCCGTTTGATTCCGACGGCGCTCTCGACCTTGACGGGGTTCGCCGTCTGGCCAAATGGCTGCAGGACAACGGCAACGACGGTCTAGTCGTTGGCGGTACGACGGGTGAGTCGGCCACACTGAGCGACGATGAAAAATTGGCGCTGTTTGCGGCTGCGGCCGAGGCGGTCACAATCCCGGTCATCGCCGGTACGGGGTCAAACGACACGGCGCATTCAGTCCATCTCACCAAGCAGGCATCCAAGTTAGGTATCGCCGGCGTATTGGTTGTTTGCCCTTATTACAACCGACCGTCGCAAGCCGGAATCGAGGCCCATATGCGTTCGGTTTGCAGTGCAACGACGTTGCCGGTCATCGTCTACGACATCCCGATCCGCACGGGCCGCAAAATTTCCACGGCGACGCTCGCCAAGTTGGCCAACGGCGTCAACAACCTTGTCGCGCTGAAGGATGCGGCAGGCAATCCCGCAGAGACGGCCGTGCTCATGTCACAAGTTCCACCAGAATTTGAGTTGTATAGCGGCGATGACAGTTTCACCTTGCCGTTCATGACGGTTGGTGCGGTTGGAGTAATCGGGGTTGCCACTCATTGGAGCGCACCCGACCACCAGGAGATGTTTGCGTGTTGGATAAAGGGCGACGTCATTGGCGCGAGCAAGGTCAATTCGCGACTTTTGGAAAGTTTTGCCTTTGAAACCGGCGACGAAAATCCGAATCCACTTCCGACCAAGGTGATGATGAACCTCCTTGGATTGAAAGTTGGCGAGGCGAGATTGCCAATGGGTCCGCCCACGGCCGGACTAGAGGCTCGGGCCAAGCAGGTGCTCGAGAATTTGATTCTCGCCCGCAACTCCAAAAAATAATGGCCGCCCCCGTTCGGATTATCTTCCTCGGCGGGTTGGGGGAAATTGGTCGCAACTGCATGGTTGTGGAACAAAACGACCGGCTATTGATCATCGACTGCGGCTTGATGTTTCCAAACGCCGATATGCACGGCATCGACCTCGTACTGCCCGACTTCACATGGCTTCGTGCAAATTCTGATCGCATCGAAGCGTGCGTGGCGACCCATGGCCACGAGGATCATGTCGGCGGCCTGCAGTTCCTACTGCGCGAATTGTCCTTTCCTATTTATGGTTCGCCTTTAACTCTCGGATTGGCCCGTCACAGGATCGAGGAAGCCGGACTTTTGGGTAAGACAGAATTCATCAACATTGTCGATAATGAACGGCGCAAGATCGGACCATTTGACGTCGAGTTCATTCCGGTTACCCATTCGGTTCCCCAGGCACATGCGATCGCGCTGCACACACCTCAAGGTGTCATTGTCCACTCCGGCGATTTTAAGATTGATCTCACTCCAGTTGATGATCGCCGCACCGACTTGGCGCGCTTGGGGGCATTGGCGGCCGGAGATGGAATTCGCCTATTGATGTTGGATAGCACAAATGCAGAGGAACGTGGCTCCGCGCCCTCGGAACGAACCGTCGGAGTTGTGTTGCGACAATTGTTTGCAGAACACAAGAGTCAACGAATCATCACAGCCAGTTTTGCCAGCCATATTCACCGAGTTCAACAAATTGCCGAGGCGGCCATCGATGCGGGCCGAGTGGTTGCCACCCTCGGCAGATCGATGAACAACAACATGCGACTTGCCCGCGATCTTGGCTTGCTAAAACTGCCAGACAAAAGCATCGTCGACATCGAAGAAATCGACGATTATCCGCCAGAAAAGGTATGCGTCATTTCCACCGGTTCGCAAGGCGAACCGATGGCCGCGTTGTCGCTGTTGGCACGTGGCGAAAGTAAGTTCGTCAAAGTTGGACCTCAAGATACGGTCATATTTTCGAGCCACGCGATTCCCGGCAACGAGGGAAATGTCAATCGTGTGATCGACGGATTGTTACGCGCTGGGGCCGAAGTAGTTCATTCCGGAATTGCAGATGTACACGCAACCGGACACGCTCAAGCAGAGGATCTCAAGACGTATCTGTCGATTGCCGAACCAGAATGGTTTGTTCCAATTCATGGTGAGTATCACCACATGGTGGCAAATGCTCATTTGGCGCGAGTGATGGGGGTTCCCGAATCGCGCATCGTGTTATGCGAAGACGGCGATGTCATCGAAATCAGCGATGACGGAATCGAGCGCACCGATCGCGTGCCCGCCGGAATGTTGTATGTCGACGGAATTGTCGGCGACGTCGGTCAGGGAGTGTTGCGCGACCGCAAGGTGCTTTCGGAAGAAGGTGTCGTCGTTGTTGTTGTCACCGTTGATGTGGCAGCCGGAAAGGTACTCGTTGGTCCAGAGGTAATTACTCGCGGGTGGGTGTATGCGCCGGAGGCCGAGGATCTCATCGACGAAGCATGTTTGGCAGTGTCAAAGGCCGTCGAGCACGCATTAGGAAACGGCACACGTGATGTTGACGCGTTGGAAAAAGAAGTTCGACGGGCGGCGGGCAAATTTGTCTCCGAACGAACCAAACGCCGACCAATGATCGTCCCCATCGTCATGGAGATGTAGAGCCCTATCAATCGCAGAAAGAGCATGCCCCAACTGGCGGGTACCTCATTGGTACGGTGGGATCATGGTAAATAAGCCCCGGCGGGGCTCTACGAACGTGCGTACCGGCAAGGGCCGAACCGCCGTCGATCCGAGTGAACCGACGTATGAGCGTCCGACCCGACAGTCGCACATGCGCATCGCCCTTTCAGGACGCGGGCATGAATTTGGCGGCATTGCCCTCATTTGCCTCGGCGTATTGCTCTGCTTTTCCATCTATGTGAATATCGCTGGCCCACTGGGAAGAGGGCTCGATTCATCGCTGTCATGGCTCATCGGTGTGGGTCGATTTGTATTACCCGTCGTGTGCATCGCTGCCGGCGTGGCATTCATTCGGCGCACCGAGGTGCAACATCGTGTCCGCTTGGCATTTGGCTGGAGCGTCGTGTGGGTCGGAATACTCGGGCTCATTCATCTCATATGGGGCTCAAATGAAATCCACGCCAATCTCGACTCACTAGCCCGTGCAGGAGGCTGGCTCGGCGCGCTCGCCGGCGAACCGCTGCGCAGCTTGTTGAGCGGGATTGGGGCGACGGTGGTGTTGCTTGCCGTCATCATTGGAGGTGTCCTACTAGTTACCGCCAAAACGTTGCCGGAACTAATCAAACTCATTCGCGCCTGGATCGATGGAATCTCCACGGAGCCCGGCCAAAAATTTGATTCGTTCGACGACAACGTAGGCGAAGTCGATCATGATTCGCCGGTGTTCTACGACATCGAACTAGATGAGGACGAAGGATCGCGACGAGGTAAGCGCAAGCAAAAGGCTCGCCAAGAAACATCCCACGTTGGCGCGCCGTCGTTTGCGCCGACCAAGGTCGTCAAGGGCGAGGCGATTCAGATGCCACTTGGACCGGGTGCCCAAGCAAGTAGTTGGGCGCTTCCAACTCTCGACATGCTCTCCGTCACTCGCCATGCCCAGGCCGATGAGATTCGGATTCGCCAACGAGGCGAGATGCTTGTCGAGGCACTAAAGGAACATGGAGTCGAAACCACATTGGTTGGGTTCACGCGCGGCCCAACGGTAACTCGTTACGAACTCTCATTAGGCGGTGGCGTCAAGGTGGCGAACGTAACTTCGCTGTCCCGAGACATCGCCTACACGATGGCGGCCACCGACGTTCGAATTCTTGCTCCGATTCCTGGACGCTCTGCAATTGGAATCGAAGTTCCGAACGAACAGCGTGAACTCGTTTCGCTCGGAGATCTGATGGATTCTCAAGAAGCGCGTGGCGTCATGCATCCGTTGGAAGTTGCGATCGGCAAGGACATCGCCGGTCACGCCCTGTTTTTGAATATTGCCAACACGCCTCACCTGCTCATCGCCGGTACGACTGGTGCGGGTAAATCGAGCGTGCTCAATTGCATCATCACCTCGGTCCTTGTCCGTTCAACTCCGGATCAAGTCAGACTCATTCTCATTGACCCGAAACAAGTGGAAATGGCCCAGTTCGCTCGATTGCCTCACCTACTTACCGCACCAGTTACCAATCCAAAGAAGGCTGCCAATGCGTTGGGTTGGGCAGTCAAGGAGATGGAGCGACGCTACGACATGCTTGTCGAAGCAGGTTTTCGCGATGTCATTGGTTACAACGCGGCATACGACCGCGGCGACCTCGTCTCCGACGAATACTCTGATCGAACGTACGAGCGATTTCCGTACATACTTATTGTCGTTGACGAGCTAAACGACTTGATGATGGTTGCCGCACGCGACGTTGAGGATTGCATAACGCGAATTGCGCAAAAGGCCCGCGCCGTTGGTATTCATCTCATTGTCGCCACGCAGCGACCGAGCGTCAATGTGATAACCGGCGTGATCAAAGCAAATATTCCCGCACGAATGGCTTTCGCCGTTTCCAGCCTCACAGATAGCCGCGTCATCTTGGATCAACCGGGAGCAGAAAAACTAATTGGCAAAGGCGACATGTTGCTGTTGCCGGGGAATACTTCGGTATCACAGCGAGTGCAGTCAGCATGGGTCGAAGAGAGCGAGGTTCGCAAAATCGTTGGTCACTGGCGTCGCCAAGCCCCCGAGATGGTGTACGTCAGTGGGATCGAAGGCGATCACGCAAGCAGTGAATCTCCGTTTGGGGGAACGAGCGGCGACAGCGGCGACGACGATTTGATGCGCCAAGCGATGGACCTTGTAGTTCGAACTCAGCAGGGATCAACTTCGATGTTGCAACGAAAATTGAAGGTCGGTTTCGCTCGAGCGGGACGAATCATGGATCTCCTCGAAGCCCGTGGCGTTGTCGGGCCAAGCGAAGGTTCCAAACCGCGCGAAGTATTGATGACGCTCGAGGAACTTGAGCAATTGCAACGCGCCAGTTAACGTCGACAAGTTCTATGACTGATTTTGTTGAGGTGGCTTCTGGCCTGCGATTTCCTGAGGGCCCGATCGCGATGCCAGACGGCGGCGTCTTGCTCGTTGAAATGTTTGGCAAGTGCATTACACGGGTAGCACCCGATGGCACCAAGTCCACTGTGGTCAAGATTGACGGCGGCCCAAATGGGATCGCTATTGGTCCAGATGGAGCGCTGTATCTGTGCAATAACGGAGGAACATTTTCCGAAGTCAACATAGGTGGCCTGACAATTCCGGGACCGTTTACGCCTTCGAATTACATCGGTGGTCGAATCCAACGCGTCGACATAGGCACGGGTGTCGTGACCGACTTGTACACAGAATGCGATGGTCACAAATTACGTGGACCAAACGATATTGTGTTCGACGCGAGCGGGGGAATGTGGTTTACGGATCACGGAATTCGCCATGATCGCGTCGCCGACCGAACCGGTATTTACTACGCCAAGATCGATGGAACATTAATTCGCGAAGTGATCTTTCCCACCGAGGCACCAAATGGAATCGGGCTTTCACCGGACGGATCAACGCTGTACTGGGCAGAGACATTCACGGGGCGAGTATTGCGCGCCACCATTACGGGACCTGGACAAACCGAACCCGTTTCCTCGGCGAATCCAGCGAACTGCCTCTGTGGGTTACCTGGTCTGCAGTTTTTGGATTCGCTTGCGGTCGATGGTGAAGGCAATGTGTGCGTCGGCACACTCTTGAATGGCGGCATAACGGTGATATCACCAACTGGCGACATTCTCACTCACATCGCTACGGGCGACCCGCTCACCACCAATATCTGCTTCGGCGGTGTCGACTACCAAACTGCCTACATCACACTTTCTGGCACGGGGAAACTCGTCTCGATGGATTGGCCGTACCGAGGCCTGCGCCTCAACTACTGAGCCTCGGTAGGCTCAATGACCGTGCAACAACGGTTTTACATTGAGACTCTGGGCTGTCCAAAGAACGACGTCGACTCCGACAAAATCGTCGGTTTACTGTTGGCCGACGGTCTTCGCGCCACCGACGATCCCTCCGCCGCCGATGTAGTTGTCGTCAATACCTGCGCATTTATTGAAGATGCGCGCAAGGAGAGCATCGACACGGTGCTGGCACTTGGTGCCAAGCGCAAGGAAGGCGCCCGCCTTGTGGTCACCGGTTGCATGGCCGAACGATACGGAGACGAACTTGCCGCCGCCATGCCGGAGGTTGATCAGGTCGCAGGTTTTGGCGTGCCGCTCACGATGGGTCGCAAAACGATCAATGTCGCCAGCGCCAAAATTCCTAGTTTTGATTTGCTCAACTTGCCACGACCTCCATCCACTGCGCCATGGGCATACGTGAAGATCGCCGAGGGATGCGATCGTAGTTGCGGGTTTTGCGCCATTCCTTCTTTTAGAGGACCGCAACGTAGCCGCGACATCGAATCGATACTTCGCGAGGTCGATGAACTTGGGGCAAAGGAAATTGTTTTGGTTGCCCAAGATTTGGCAAGCTATGGCAAAGACCGACCTGGTGAACTTGGTGCGGGATCAATCGTGCCACTTGTTCGGGCGGTGTCGGCGAAAGTGGAGCGCACGCGGTTGCTGTATCTGTATCCAAGTGACCTTTCCGATGACCTGATCCAGGCGATTTTGGATACTGGTGTTTCGTATTTCGATCTCTCGTTGCAGCATGTGTCGAAGGTTCACCTACGCAGAATGCGTCGATGGGGGGATGGCGAACGATTCCTCAAGCGAATTAGCGACATCAGGTCGATGGATTCAGATGCCGCCTTTCGCAGTAATTTCATCGTCGGCTATCCCGGCGAAACTGAAGAAGATCATGACCAACTCCTTCACTTTGTCGAACAAGCACAATTGGATTGGTGCGGCTTTTTCACGTTTAGCCCGGAGGAAGGGACATATGCGGTCGGACTTCCAAATCCCGTGCCGGTTGGGCTGATGAACCAACGCATCGCCGAGTTGCGCGAGTTGCAAGATTCGATCACCGCTAGTCGGCGTGACGAACTCATCGGTTCAACGTTGCATGTGCTCGTTGACAAACAGGGGATTGCGCGCAGCCACCGTGAGGCTCCCTCGATTGATGGCGTCATTCATGTCGATCGTCAATTAGAGGTTGGCGCCTTTCACAAGGTGGAGATTGCGGACGCAATGGGTCCCGATCTGGTCGCAGTTGGCGGTACTCCGTTTGAAGCAGAAGCCGATGCCGACTGATCCAAGCGCCATTCGAACGTGGGCAAATGCGGTCACCGTTGGACGCCTGCTTATATCACCACTGCTATTTGCGGTGATCCCGAACGACAAGGGCGGTTCGTGGGTCGCCACGGGTTTGTGGTTTGTCTTGTGTATGAGCGATTTGGTGGACGGAAATCTGGCACGTAAGTACGGGACTACACGAAGTGGGGCATTTCTCGACCCATTGGCCGACAAAGTGTTGGTGCTCGGGGCCATGTTTACGCTGGCAAGTCACGGGGTTTTCAGTGTCTGGCCGGTAGCGATCATTGCCATACGTGAAATCGCAGTCAGCATCTATCGCGTATTTGCCGGGGCCAAGGGCGTGAGCATGCCAGCGAGTCGAACTGCGAAAATAAAGACCCTTAGCCAACAGATGGCCGTGGGTTTCGCCGTTTTGCCACTCACCGCGGCCGATTTCACCTTCACATGGATGGTTACGTTGTGGCTTGCGGTTGGGCTGACGGTTCTTAGCGGGGTGCAGTACGCGTTGCGCGCTCTACCCGTCAAACTAAAGAGTAGGTAGTCATGCGCTGCGACGTCGTGGCCGTTGGCACCGAACTGTTGCTTGGCCAAATTGTCGACACCAACTCTGCGTGGCTCGGCGAGCAATTGGCGCTCGTTGGCATTGACTCATGTCTACAAATCAAGGTTGGCGACAACGTCGGTCGGGTCGTTGCGGCCATACGAACGACCCTTGCCGAGGCAGACGCGATCATCATTTGTGGCGGTCTTGGTCCAACTCATGACGACATCACTCGTGAGGCAATCGCAGAGGTCATGGGAGTCGATCTCGAATTTGATGACGAGGTCGGTGCGGTCATCGCCGAAATGTTTGCATCCCGCAACCGGCGGATGCCCGAGATCAACATGCGCCAGGCCATGGTCCCAGTCGGTGCGAAAATTATCCCGCAGCGACGTGGTACCGCCCCCGGGTTGATTTGTCCGGTTGGCGACAAGGTGATGTATGCGGTGCCCGGCGTGCCGGTTGAGTTGTACGAAATGTTTGAGCGGGCAATCGTGCCGGATTTGCTTGAGCGGAGTGGAGCAGCCGCAGCAATCGGAAGTCGAGTGTTGCGATCCTGGGGCAATAGCGAAAGCGGACTGAACGAGCAGTTATTTGATGTCATTGCGGAACTTGAGGAAATTGGCAATCCGACGTTGGCGTTCCTGGCCAGCGGTTGGGATGGGATCAAGATTCGACTCACCGCAAAAGCATCGACCCCACAAGAGGTCGAGCAATTGCTCCAAACGTGGGAGGTCAAAGTTCGGCAAGCGGTGGGCGACATCATCTTTGGCGTCGACGGCGATTCGATGGAGTCTGTGGTCATCGATCTTCTGCGGAGTCGCGGACTGACGCTCGGATTGGCAGAATCTGTCACCGGCGGTTTGGTTGCTGGCCGATTGACGAGCATTCCCGGTGCCAGCGAGGTGTTTCGCGGAGCGGTTATTTCCTATTCGAGTGAAGTGAAGGTTGATCTCCTTGGACTTGCACCTGGCCCAGTCGTTTCCGAGGCCGCCGCAATTGCCATGGCCCAAGGAGCGCGCAAAGTCTTGGGCAGTGATATTGGACTTGCCCTGACTGGAGTGGCCGGACCAACCGAACAGGACGGACAACCGATCGGCACTCTATGCGTCGGATTGGCCCGCGAAGATGGCACTACCGAAGGTCGAACAATTCATCTGCCGGGCGATCGAGATCTGATGCGTCAGCTTTCTGTCATCAGCGCACTTGACGTATTGCGGCGCTCATTGCGCGAATCGGGAATGTAATCGCAATCCCGAAAGGACCACAGCGCCTAGAATTGTGAAATGTCACGATTCGGCGCGCTCATTTGCGTTGGCGTAATCGCCCTGAGTGCCTGTTCGGTTGACGATCCCGTGCTTTCCCCGACCACCACCGTCGAACCGACAACGACCGTTCTAGCGGCCGATTCGACAACAACGGTGGCCACCCTCCCCGCGGTGACAACGACGACTGTGGCGCCAGTTACAGAAACCACCCTCGCCCCGACCGAAGAAATGTGTATCAAGGTGTTGCAGTGCCAGTTTGCCAATTTGGTTGGTTTTGACTTCTCCAATCTCAAGCTCGATTTCGTTGACTTCAGCGTTGCCAAAATGACCGGTACCAATTTCACTCGGGCAAGTCTCAAACAGGCTACGTTCATCCGCGGCGCCCTCTCTGGAGCCGATTTCACCGGCGCCAATCTCACGAGTGCCAATTTCACCGCGGCGCTATTAGCCGGTGCAGATTTCACCAACGCCAATCTCACCAACACAGTCATTTGCGGTGTCGATCTGGAATCGCTCATTGGCATTACGGCCAAGCAACTCGACCAAGTTCAGGTCTATCGAGAAAAGGGAAGTCGTTACTGTCCGTAGTGTTGATCCAACGGGCAATCAGTCGGGATCCCCGGCCGTGGCGCAACGGCCTTGGCGTGCAATATGAGGTGACGGCAAACGGACCGCTACCGGACGGATGGACGTGGCGGTTGTCGACCGCAGATCTGAATCAAGATGTGCCTTTCTCAATTTATGAGGGTGTAACTCGAGAATTTTGCGTTGCCGTAGGCGGTGGGGTGATCCTCACCTTGGACGGGGTCGCGCATCGCTGTGGTCCCCACTCGGTCACAACCTTTGATGGGGGCTCGTCCGTGCAGGCTGCGATCATCGAAGGACCGACCAAGGACATCAATTTGATGGTCAAGCATGGTTCGCCGCCGATGCACATGTCGATTCATAATGAAGGTGAATCTCTCATGGATGTCGAAGCCTTGGTGGCCCTCGGTGGCGGCGCCAAATTGATAGTCGACGAAACCACCGTCGAGTTAGACGAATTGGACGCCATTTTGGCCGCCAGGGGAAACGCGATAGTCGTCACGAGCGGTTCGGTAGTAGCGGTGCGATGAGATTGGCAACCCCAAGGAGTAAGTTTCTAGCGAACGCCCAATCGCCCGAATCACTTACCCAGTAAGGAAAGGTCCAATGCCAATTCTAAAGAGACACCCTCATATTCGTAGCGGCGAACAACTGACCCGTGGCGAGCGGGCCGCCGATGTCGTCCGCAATGGCATGGGTTCATGGCCCTTTGTGTTCATCGCCTTGGTCATGTTGGGAATTTGGATGGCCTACAACCGGAACATCGGCTTCGACCCGTACCCCTTTATATTGCTCAATTTGGTGCTTTCCTGCCTAGCGGCCATGCAGGGATCAATATTGCTCATCGCTGCCAAGCGGGCTGACACCGTGGCTGGGGAACTGGCACTGCATACCTACCAAATTGATAAGGAAAACCTTGACCTAACCAGAACGGTCCACGAACTCATGCGGGACCTGCAACGCCTTACCACCGCCGTGTACATCCACGTCGGTTGCGACCCAAGCGACACCGATGGCAGCGTAACCAAGGCGTAATAATCGCGTGCTCCATATGCAGTAAGCCCCGCGGACGGTTACCTCGTCCGGTTTGTGACATCCACCACTTGCGAGATAGTTCGGCGTAAGTTCGGATTAGCAGGAAACTCCTGCAGAAATGAGGAGAAATTTCATGTACGTACTCGGGGCACTTTTACTCTTGGCAGTGCTGCTCGGCGCAGTAATCCACGTAGTCGACTCGATATTTAGGACTGTTGGATTATCGGCAACAATTGCGAAGATTCCAGTGATAGGTGCTAATTGGGGCCTTGTCATCAGCATTTTGATGATGTGGTTGCTGGATATCAACGTGATTAGCGGCTGGATTCCAGGAACAGGCACCTGGGATGACTGGATTGTCATCGTCGCCAATGGCGCGGTTGTCTTTGGAATGGTCCAAGTCAAGGATGCGGTCATTTCGATGCTCAATAGGGGACTCAGGGCTTAACCCTCGCCTCCAAAACGAACTTTGACAGGAAGCCACCAGGAAACTGGTGGCTTCTTGCATTTATCCTGTAGGAGTGCCCTCAGCCTTAGTTCTCTCCCATCTTCACCTGGCCAGCGATCTCGGTCAGCTGGAACCATGGTTCGATCGACATGGATTCACCGTCCAACGCGTCTATAGGGAGGAAAAACCCCAGATACCTAATGCCGATCTCTTAGTTGTGCTCGGCTCGCCAAATTCTGTGGCCACCGGTTTCTGCGAAACACCGGCGCAAGCAGAAATCGCCATGGTCGGTGAGTGGATCAGTCGCGATCGACCATACCTAGGGATTTGTTTTGGCTCTCAAGTTTTGGCTCGCGCCCTGGGCGGCAGCGTTCGAAGGATGCCAGACAAACATCGTTCGTATGCACCAATGACGCTCAACAACAATGCGCCCACGACGTTGACCGGGTCGTGGGCGCTGTGGCACGAAGATGCGATCACGGCTCCCGCAGATTCAATCGTCTTTGCCGCCGTTCCGCACGCCGACACGGTGTTCACGCACGGTTCGGCGTGGGGAGTGCAACCGCACATTGAATTCACACCCGAGGCGGTGGCTCGATTGGGAACGTTGACCAAAATTGCGCCAGAGATTTTGGCACCTCTATATCAAGCGATGAAAGACGACGAACCAGGGTTAGCCGCGCGAGCTGGGTTACTACTGGACACTTTCTGGGCCAACGCAAACTCGCTCGTGTAGGTGAGCGACTGAACTAACTTGCCACAATGAGTACCGGAATTTTTCCCCACCAAGCCTTTGCCGACGTCCTATCGGCGAACAGCGATTTCTCCAGCAAATTTGTCGACTCTGCACTCGCTGGCACCGCGCTGCGCGGACTAGCAATCATCACCTGCATGGACTCACGAATCAGTCCGCTTGCAATCGTTGGAATGGAAGCCGGCGACGCCAAGATTCTACGAAACGCTGGTGCTCGAGTCACCGACGACGTACTTCGCACATTGGTACTTGCGACCTATTTATTAGGAGTGAGCAGAGTTCTCGTTATGCCCCACACCGATTGTCGAATGACGCAAGACGACGATGCGGCCATTCATGAAATGATATTCAAACAGCATGGTGTCGATACGCAAAGCCTTGAATTCAGAACTGTCTCCGATCAGCGAGCCACACTCGCTATGGATGTCGCCCGAATTCGCTCGTTTCCGTATCTACCGAACGACCTCATAGTTGGCGGAGCAATTTACGAAGTGCATACCGGCACGCTTGAACCCATCGATTGCTAGTGCCGCGGAGTCGGTGAACGTCACCGACTCAATTACATGTCAAATGTCTCATATACGTCGACGAAACCGCCGGCTGCAATGTTTGGACATCCCTTTGCCAACTCGCAGGCCGCTTCGAGACTGCTGGCATTGATCAGCGAGTAGCCACCAAGGTTGGACACTCCACCGTCTTTTACACCTTTGCCACTTACTGATTTTGCCGGACCGAACGGATTTCCTCCATCGACAACTGCGTCGCCAAGAGTTCCGAACCACGCCATCCAAGCATCCATTAGCTTCTTTCCTTCATCTTCGCTTTCCGGCATGATTCCGCCACCGCTATAAGCAAAATGATATTTAGCCATGATCGTCAACCTTTC
>JBDTPW010000096.1:0-19356 GCA_039932495.1 Ilumatobacteraceae bacterium | reverse complement strand
GCGTTGCTTCCGAATTGTGAACGGTCAGGTGAGCGAAGAAGAGGTGGTGTCGATCTAGCCAATCGCGTATGCAATCTGTACAATTCCGATTGAGATAGTCAACAATTAGCCGGAAGTCTCGGGGTTCGGTCAGATGGTGCCACTGGAGAATGTCTTTGAACTGATCGGCAACACGCCGCTGGTCGATGTCAGCATTCTGTCGCCAAATCCGCGGGTCAGATTAATGGCCAAGATGGAAAACCAAAATCCATTTGGGTCGGTTAAAGATCGAATCGCCAAAACGATGATTGAGCAGGCGATAAAAGAGGGTGCACTTGTATCCGGACAACGGATCATCGAACCGTCATCGGGAAACACTGGCATTTCACTTGCCGCGATTGCGTCGATCAAGGGCCATCCGATCACGATCTTGATGCCGGAAAGCGTGTCGATCGAACGACGACAAATGCTTGCCGTATTCGGTGCAGAAATAATTCTCACACCGGGAAACGAAGGCTCAAACGGCGCGGTACGTCGCGCCGAAAAGTTGGCCATCGAGCATCCCGAATGGTGCTTCCTAAATCAATATCAAAATGACGCCAATCCACGTGCCCATTACGAAGGAACCGGACCGGAAATTTGGCGCGATTGTCCCGAGATCACGCACTTCGTTTCCGGCCTCGGAACTTCCGGCACGCTGATGGGTGTCGGTCGTTATTTAAAGGAACAAAACGCAAATGTCAAGATCATCGCCATTGAACCGCCGCTCGGCGAGCGAGTCGAAGGCCTGCGCAATTTGGATGACGGCTACATTCCGCCGATTTTTGAGCAGTGGCGCGGTATCGATGTGCTGGATCGCAAACGGGTAGTCCGTCCGCGCGAAAGTCTGGAGATGACGCGACGACTTGTGCGAGAGTGCGGAATATTTGCCGGTATCTCATCTGGTGCGTCGTTGGCGGGAGCGCTGAAAGTTGCCAGTGAAATTGAAGAGGGAACAATCGTATTTATCGTTTGCGACGGCGGTTGGAAGTATCTATCCACTGGGGCATACACCGACGAACTTGATATCGCCGAAGCGGCCGCAGAAAAGATTATTTACTTCTAGCCACCGGACACCAAAATCACCATCCCGACCAGCACAATGATCGCCGAGGCAATCCGTCGTCGATGGTCTCCCTCGTTCAACAATCGCCATCCGGCAAACGCGGCCAACACAACACTTGTTTCGCGAAGTGCGGCAACATAACCCACCGGTGCGTGTTGAACGGCAATAAGCACCATCGCATATGCGCCGGTGGAGGCAACGGCACCGGCAGTCAGGATTCTCCAATTTTTGCGCAAAGTCGGCAACATCTCGCCTCGACGAGTTATCGAGATCCAACTAGTTGATATAACGGCTTCGGTCATCATCAATGCCAGTGTGTAGGGAAGCGCGTCTGAAAGTCGTGCCCCGTGGGAATCCACGAGCGTGTAGGTGCCGATCGAAATCGCAACGGTGAGGGCGGCAATGACTGTTGGCCGACTTCCGGTAGTTGCTAATACGAGCAATCCGGCAACGACTGCAGCAATTCCGATCATTGACAGTGTCGACAAGTTGTCGTTTAGCACGACAACTCCGCCAATGGCTCCTAGAAGTGCGCCGCCGCCACGGGCGATCGGATACGACATCGAGAAATCGCCCAAGTCGTATGCCCTGGCGAGAGCCAAAATATATGGCAAGTGAATCGCGCCGCTGAAAAATACCCATCTCCACGCAATTGTTGGCATGCCATCGATGACAATCCACATTCCGAGACAGATCCCAGATAGCAGTCCGGCAATAAAAAACTGACCCCACAGCGAAAGTCGCCGGTCCGCGCTTTGCTTGACCGCAAGATTCCACGATGCATGTAATGCAGCCGCTGCGAGGGCGAGCACCGTGGCGAGGAGCACGCGATGAGGCTATTGGCTCGGCGTAAACTTGAGAGCGATGCGTTCAGAGTCGAATCAACCAATAGGAATGTTCGACTCCGGATTCGGTGGTCTCACTGTCGCGCGCGCGGTCATTGATGTATTGCCCAATGAGAATCTCATATATATAGGAGACACGGGCAGGTACCCGTACGGAAACAAACCAGCGGCAGAGGTGCGTAGTTATGCCCGCGAACTGGCGTGGAGTTTGGTTAACGACTACAACGCCAAGGTTGTCGTCATAGCCTGCAATACGGCGGCCTCGGTGTCACTTGACGAACTCGCCAACGAATTGCCGGTACCCGTGATCGGTGTTGTTGAACCGGGCGCGAGGGCACTTGTGCGGGTGACGAGCAACAATCGCGTCGGCGTAATCGGAACGGTGGGCACTATCGCTTCGGGGGCGTACGAACAGGCAATTGCCGCATCCGGCGCCCAAGTGAAGTTGACGTCCGCCGCGTGCCCCGGGTTTGTTGAATTTGTCGAACGTGATCAGACCAGTGGCAAGGAGATCACCGTTTTGGCCGAGCGATTACTCGCTCCGATTCGCGAGGCCGATGTGGATGCACTGCTACTTGGATGCACGCACTATCCATACCTATCACGCGTCATCGGAGAAGTGATGGGACCAGACGTTGTGTTGGTGAGCAGTGCTGACGAGACTGCCTTCGCGGTCCGAGAGGTGCTACACGATTTGGAAGATGTGCGAACTGGTTCCGATGCCACACATACATTTTTGTCTTCCGGCGACGTGGCCTGGTTCGCTGATCTTGGTCGCCGGTTACTGGGGCCGGAGCTTGTCAGCGCACATCATTGGTCAATCAACGCGGGGAGAAAATCATGACACGACCAGATGGCCGGCAGGCGACGCAATTGCGGCCAATGAATTTTCACCGTGATTTCACTGAGATGGCGGCCGGTTCCGTTCTCGTTTCGTTTGGCAAGACTCAGGTGTTGTGTACCGCATCGGTCGACAACGATGTTCCAAGATGGATGAAGGGTACGAATAAGGGTTGGGTGACGGCCGAATACTCGATGCTGCCGGGGTCTTCGCCAGAACGAGTCGACCGCGAAGCGGCCAAGGGAAAGCAAAACAGTCGCACCGTCGAGATTCAACGTCTGATCGGTCGGGCGTTGCGCTCGTCGTGTGACATGCGTCTGCTTGGTGAACGGCAGATCCTCATCGATTGCGACGTGTTGCAAGCCGACGGCGGCACTCGAACCGCGAGTATCTGTGGCGCCTACATCGCGTTGCACGACGCCATCACGCGCTTGCAACAAAACAAGATGTTGAGTGCCAATCCGTTGCATTCACTTTGCGCGGCAATCAGCGTAGGTATTTGCGGCGCAGTACCTGTTCTCGACTTGCCGTACATCGAAGACAGTACGGCCGAAGTCGATATGAATGTCGTCATGTTGAAACCACTCGGCGGCGGCGAGGCGCGATTTGTTGAGGTGCAGGGCACCGCCGAAGGCAAGGCATTTACTCGCGGTGAACTTGACGAGTTGTTGGCTCTGGCTGCGGGTGGAATTGATCAGATATTTGCCATCCAGTCCAATCTCTTGGCCACCGTGCCTACTACTCGGGTGATTGGCCGCTAGATAATGCTCAAGGTTGTCTGTGCGTCGGCCAACCCTCACAAATTCGAAGAAATAATCGGAATCATGAGCGGAGTTGTCGAACTTCTTCCGCGACCAGTAGAACTCGACGAAGTTGACGAAACGGCCGACAGTCTTGTCGGCAATGCACGACTAAAAGCGCAGTCGGTTTGCGCGGCAACTGGCATGCCCGCACTCGCAGACGACACCGGACTCGAAGTTGACGCGCTAAATGGCGCACCCGGCGTTCATTCGGCTCGTTATGCCGGGCCAGATTCAAACGATGCGGCCAATCGACGTAAACTTTTGGCAAAACTTGATGGGATTTCTGCCGAGAAACGCACGGGGCGATTTCGTACCATCGCACTCATGACGTGGCCAGATGGTCGCGAACTTATGGCCGAGGGAATATGCGAAGGACGTATTGCCGATCGCGAACGCGGTGATCGTGGATTTGGTTACGATTCGCTATTCATTGCTAGTGAAGGTGACGGTCGGACCTTTGCCGAAATGTCGCTCGATGAAAAGCAACAAATGTCGCATCGCGGACATGCGTTTCGGGCGCTTACAGAGTTGCTTTTACCAACCTCGTAAATCAATACTCCAGCGGTCAATAATTTCATTGCCTCGAACTATCCATGCACCTTCGTGCATGGCGATTGTCGGGTCGATGTGCGCAGGAGTCACTCGAACCGGTGTACCGAGCGCAAGTTGTGGGCCTTCGTCCGCCGCAATCGTCGTGTGTTCATCGGAACAAAACCACACGTTTTGCCCGGCTACCGATGGATTTCCGTGATCCATGCACAGCGACTTCAACCCGACATTGATCACGGACCACTTTGGCGATCGAGAAATGACCGTCCCCAGAATCCACATTGCCTGCTCGAAAGGTAGACCCAACTTTGAATATTGCGAATCCATCAGAGAATACGAACCGGCCTGAACCTCTGTTACGCCGGTCGTATCGTGCAGGTCGCAACTTCCCGTGCCGCCACCAGAGACAATTTCGCCGCCAACATCGGCAGCGGCTCGACCGAGTATCGCCATCGCTTCCTCCACCTGTCGTCGCTGATCCGCACGATCCATGACCATCATCAGATGTCCCTCGTAGCCCATCACTCCGCGAACATTGAGACCCGCGCGTCGAGCCTGATCCGCGAGGGTTCCAGCCATTTCCGGATCACACCCACACCGTGGCAACCCGACATTCACATCGATGAGCACATTTTCGATTCCTGCACTGGCGGCTGCGCGCAAAGTCTCGTCTGAATCAATTGCCACAGTAATTTTCGCCACATCTTGCACCTTGGCCAACTCTGCAAGTTTCTCCGCATCCACAACTTCGTTGGCCAGTAACAAATCGGTACCAAGACCAACCTGGGCCATGCCCACCATCTCTCGAACGGTGGCGCATGTGAAGTTGGTATGCCCGGCCGCTCCTTGGCGGCGGGCAAGCGTGGTGCATTTGGTCGCCTTGACGTGTGGGCGCAGGCTCGTGCCAGGTCGAATGACCGACATCGCGGCAATGTTGCGATCGAGACCATCTACATCGATGATTAATGCCGGTGTGGCGATTTGGTCAATCGTCACCGGATTGGCAGAAGATTGAAAAGTTTTATCCACTCACAATTACTTTAAATCCGCCAACAGCAAAACGCTTCATGTCAAACGGCATAGCCATTTGAGTATTCGCGTATTTTTTGGAGAAATATGCCATCACTTTTTTGTTGACCGCGTCTCGGTGCGCGCGGGACTTGTAGGTGATGTACGAAAACCAAACAACTTCATTTGGTTTCGTCTTTATCATTTTGGGAAAAGTAAGGAATAGGTTTTTGTCCGGCTTTGGGTCGTCGATTATGCATTCTTTGTAATCAAGCGCGCCAAACCGCATCCATACCTCGCCCGCTTCTTTCGCCATTGCTTTGTACTTCGCAGTATTTTTCTTTGGTATTGCGAGAACGAAACCGTCTACATACTGTGCTTTAGTCATGATTCTTTGGACTCCCTCCGGTCGGATAAAAACATAGCAAGTGAATTACATGTGGTGCCGACGGAGAGACTCGAACTCTCACTGGCGGCGTCCTAAGCGCCGTGCCTCTGCCATTGGGCTACGTCGGCAGGATTGGGTTGTGCGTATCGTGCCTGAAAGAGTAGTGGTTCGGGGTTGAACTTTGACAGAATGTTAAATGTGAAAATCGAACGAGCCGTGCGGCCAGAGCAGCCCGGCCTCGATTCTCTTGCATTAAGCACTCAACTTGGTCTCGCCGACACAATTGTTGATGAAGCCGCAGTTGAGGAAAGCATCGCCAAATGCGCCAAGAACAATGTTGTGCTCCCGACATTTGCCCAACTCGCCGAACCGTCAACGATTCCGGCCGCAATAACGCGCGGCGCAGATAAGAATGCGCCCGATGCACGCAATTTGTTCAGAGTCCATTGGTACAACAACTTGCAAGGTGAGCGGGTAACGGTTCCCGACCACATAGTTCTGCCAACATCGCTCACTGGAGTGTCGAGCCCAATTGTGGTCATGTTCGGCGACCGGTTTCCAATGATCACGGCGCACAAGGTGTTGGCCGCGTATTCGTGTTTGGTGCCCCGTGTTGTGACGGGTCAGTTCAATCCTTCTACTCAGCGCGCCGTTTGGCCCTCGACCGGAAACTATGCCCGCGGTGGCGTTGCAATAAGTCGGATCACTGGGGCACGGGGGGTTGCGGTGCTTCCTGCCGGCATGTCACAGGAGCGATTCGACTGGCTGGACAAATGGGTGAGCGATCCGAGCGACATCATTCGAACCCCAGGAACGGAAAGCAACGTCAAGGAGATTTACGACGCGTGCAACGAATTGCAGAAGGATCCAAAGAACTTCATATTCAATCAATTTTGCGAATTCGGAAACTACGCGGGACACTTCGAGGTCACCGGTCGGGCTCTTGCCGCTGTGTACGAACATGTTGTTCAGTCATCGAATAATCCGCAATTACGACTCGCAGCGTTTACATGCGCCACCGGTTCGGCGGGGACGATTGGGGCGGGCGACAGGCTCAAGGAATTTTACGGTACAAAGATTGTTGCGGTGGAGGCACTCGAGTGTCCGACGATGCTCGAGAACGGATTTGGCGAGCACAACATTCAGGGAATCGGAGACAAACACATTCCTCTCATCCACAACGTCATGAACACAGATGTCGTTGTCGCCGTCTCGGATCGAAGCACAGATGAGCTTGATGTGCTGTTCAACACACAAGCCGGTCGTGCTTACCTGCGCGAGCAAAAGAATATTCCCGCGGACGTTGTCGACGCGCTTGAACACTTTGGACTGTCGTCCATTTGCAACGTGATCGCCGCAATCAAGACGGCAAAATTGCTCGATTTAGGAACAAATGACGTGATCATCACGATTGCCACCGATGGGGCGGCGATGTATCCAAGTGAGCGGGTCAAGACCATGGCCAGGCGATTCAACAACGCGTTTAGCAGTGCCGACGCCGCCGAAGTATTTGGCGATCATCTCGGCAATGTTGGTACGGAGTCGATGATCGACTGCACGGAAAGAGATAGGAACCGAATTTTCAATCTTGGCTACTACACATGGGTTGAACAGCAGGGCACGCCGCTTTCTGTCTTTGAAACCCGTCGATCGCAGTCGTTCTGGCGCAATTTGCGTCAATATCTGCCGGTGTGGGACGAACTCACAACCGAATTCAATCGGCGCGTCGCCGCAGTCAAGTAACCCTGATGGCGGTGAGTTGGCGCTGCGCGGTATGCGGCACTCGGGTGAAAATTGATCAATCGATGGTCTGGCAATGCCCCAATGCCAATCCACAGGATCGACATCATGTGTTGCATGTGGATGAACCAATCGGTCCGCTGCGCGGGAACGGGGATCCAAATCCGTTTGTCGCATTCCGTCCGTATCTTGCGTGGGATGCATTTGCCGCCGCCCACGGAATGACCGAATCCGAACGCGAAGCGCTCATTCGTCACACAGACGTACAGGTTGCGACAGTGGCAAGGACTGGTTTTCGCACGACACCATACGCTCGCCACAATGCGCTCTCGGATGCGTTGGGCTTCACTACGAGTGGCGGCGTGTGGGTTAAGGACGAAACCAGCAATGTTGCTGGTTCGCATAAGGCCAGGCACCTGTTCACCGAGCTATTGCATCTGCTTGTCGCCGAGCAAGTCGGACTAACGCCATGGAAAACACGCGACGAACGCCCGCCGCTTGCAATTTCATCGTGCGGAAATGCGGCGGTAGCTGCCTCCACCTTGGCCAAGAGCGTGGATTGGCCGATTCAAGTGTTTGTGCCAGAACATGTCGACGGAGAATTGATCGCCACGTTTACCAATCTCGGTGCGCAAGTCGTTACTTGTCCACGACTCGACTCTGATCCACCGGGCGACCCGTGTATCCATCGTTTCCACGCAGAAGTGTCGCTCGGAGCAATTCCGTTTGCGGTTCAAGGTCCCGATAATGCGTGGTGCCTAGACGGGGGACGCACCATCGGGTGGGAAATGGCCGACGAGCATGAACGAATGGGCGGTCCGCTATTGGACAGAGTGTTTGTGCAAAGCGGTGGAGGAGCATTTGCCGCCTGCACCGCTGCAGGTCTGTTCGCAGGCGGAGTGCGCCCAAAACTCCACTCTGTGCAAGCCAAAGGTTGCGCACCACTCGCCCGCGCATGGAATCTGGCAAAAGAAACGGGCGGAACACGCAACGCGGGTGACCGCTGGTCGCAGTGCATGTGGCCGTGGGAACAAGTACCCGCGTCAATTGCCGACGGAATTTTAGATGACGAAACCTATGACTGGATTGCGGTGTGTAACGCGATGTCCGACAGCGGGGGTTCACCCGTCGTCGCACCCGAGCAACGCATCATTGAGGCGTACGAATTGGCCCACGCAGTGACCGACATTGATGTGAGTCCAACTGGTTCGGCCGGACTCGCAGGATTGCTTTCCATCCGCAGCGAAATCGCCGATGATGAATTGGTGGCGGTTGTGTTCAGTGGCATACGACGAAGTTCTACGCCGTTACCCGATTAGTCTTATGGCATGACTACAACGCCTCCATTTAGTTCGTCAGACCTACATATTCCCGCGGTCAATCTGGACAGCAGCGCCGATCCGCGTAGCGATATCTTCACTCGCT
Source organism: Ilumatobacteraceae bacterium (assembly GCA_039932495.1). GTDB lineage: Bacteria > Actinomycetota > Acidimicrobiia > Acidimicrobiales > Ilumatobacteraceae > UBA3006. The sequence continues at coordinate 10,673 of JBDTPW010000096.1, read as the reverse complement.
TGCTAAAGAGCCGAGTGATCATGCTCGGAACCGATGTGAATGATGAGATCGCCAACCAGGTGTGCGCGCAGTTGTTATTTCTCGAAGGCGAAGACTCCAAGAGCGATGTATGGCTATATATCAATAGTCCCGGCGGCTCGATAACTGCGGGAATGGCGATCTACGACACGATGCAGTTCATCAGCTGCAACGTTGCAACGGTATGCCTTGGTCTGGCCGCCTCGATGGGTCAATTCCTGCTGACTTCTGGAGAACCAGGCAAGCGTTACACATTGCCCAACGCTCGCATTCTGATGCATCAACCGTTGAGTGGTTTGCGTGGGCAGGCATCGGATATCGCGATTCAGGCCGAGCAACTTGCCTTCACCAAGTTGCGCATGGCCGAACTGACCGCTCAGCACTCAGGACAAACGATCCAACAAATTCAGGCAGACTCTGAACGCGATCGGTGGTTTACCGCCGAAGGCGCCCGAGATTATGGGTTAGTCGACAAGGTGATCATCAAGCGCGGAGAAATGCGCTAACAAATTACGGCGTAGTACTGATACCGGTGGAGATTTCGACTCCACACGTTTCGTTGACCCACTTGGCCGCGGCCGCAGCACTTTTCTGAGTTGCATAGGACAAATCGGCGACCGCTTGGACACTTTCCGGATCGGAAGCATTTACTTCGGCAGCGGCTTCAACAAGATTCGTAAGCGCCTTCCAGTCTTGTTCAACGGCGAGGGGCGCCACTTTTTCTAATCGTTTGTAACTTCCGACTAGAGCAGATACTTCGGCAGGCGTTGCCGTTGGTTGAGCGATTTCGGGCAGTTCGTGTTCCAATTGGCGACAGAAGTTTGTTGCCGTGCGCGCCGGCTCCGAGCAGGCAGCCACGACGAATACGGCGGCACAAGCCAGCACACATATCCCTCTGGATGCACGTTGACGCTTGGCCATTACACACATTCTCTCAGTAGTTGCTTGGCAGTTGGTGGCATCGACCCTGCAATAAATAAAGGAGCATTTGTGTGTTTGCATCGATGAGGTCGGCGACGTTACTTGGGGTTCAGGGTCGGCCTCTCGATGTAGAGGTACACGTCGGTGTGGGTTTGCCAGGTTTCACTATTGTCGGTCAACCGGACGAGGCGTGTCGGGAAGCGCGCGATCGAGTTCGCGCCGCACTCTTATCGTCTGGACTCAGTTGGCCAAACAGACGTATCACCGTCAATCTTGCACTAGGTGGCGAACGAAAGGGCGGCGCCGGATTGGATCTTGCAATCGCCGTTGGACTTTTAGTTACTCAAGAAATTTTGGCGCCGGAGTGCTGCAGTGACTTTGCATTTCTCGCTGAACTCGGACTCGACGGTTCGTTGAGATCTGTTCCGGGAGTCGTGCCTTTAGTCGGCGCATTGACCGATAGACAAGTAATCGTTGCCCCAAACTGCGTGAGCGAGGCCCGGGCCGTTTCCCGTCGAAGTGTGTACTCGGTCGCAACATTGGGCGAATTGGTGAGTTGTCTGCAGGGCGACACCGCGTGGCCGCAAGTCATACCCCAAGAACACGAAGGCAGTAACGAATCGGCGGATGTGGTTGATATGTCAGATGTACGAGGCCAACCGGCGGCGCGCCAAGCTCTCGAAATCGCCGCGGCAGGCGCTCATCATTTGCTTTTCATTGGCCCACCTGGTGCGGGAAAGTCGATGCTCGCCCGACGGTTACCGGGAATCTTGCCGCAACTCGAGGCCGACGATGCGTTGATGGTGACGATGATTCATTCGGCAGCGAACCTGGCGATTCCAACGGGTGGTCTCATTCGGTGCCCTCCGTTTCGATCGCCACATCACTCGGCATCGATGATCGCGATGGTTGGCGGGGGAACCGCGGCAATGCGACCAGGTGAAATTTCGTTGGCTTCGAATGGAGTGTTGTTTCTCGACGAACTTGGCGAGTTCGCACCCTCGGTATTGGATGCTCTTCGCCAACCCCTTGAGGATGGACTTGTTCGATTGTCGCGTGCAAAGTCGTCCGTCACCCTGCCCGCCAAGTTCTTGCTAGTTGGGGCTACCAATCCGTGTCCATGTGGCGAGGGTGCGCCCGGTGTCTGCGTGTGCGACGAGAGAATGCGTTTGCGTTACCTGCGTCGATTTTCCGGGCCACTACTCGACAGATTTGATTTGCGCGTGGCCGTCAATCGTCCTGATGTGGACGATCTGCTCGCCGACGAACATGGAGAGACCTCGGCTTTGGTTGCATCGCGAGTCGCGCGGGCGCGTCACATCGCAATGACGAGGTCCGGATGCTTGAATTCGATGCTGACCGCCGACCTGTTGGACGAACATGCCGCGCTCACCAGATCGGCAATGCAACTTGTTCGATCGCAGTTAGAACGCGGTCGACTTACCGGTCGCGGTTACCACCGAATTCGCCGAGTGGCGCGCACGATCGCCGACCTACAGGGCGATTTGGGTTCGGTCGACGAGCAACATGTTGCCGCCGCACTTGCACTGCGGATCGGCATTCAGCCGATTCTTCTTGGTGACCAATCATGATGCGCGTCACTACAGAGGCAGATTTTGCCGCGGCTCTTGCCGCCCTGCCTTTGCTTGGTCCGCAACGGTTGCGTAAATTGTTGGCGCATCACATGCCGTCGGAAGCATGGGCGGTCATTCGGGGCGAGCACCATGCCAATCCATCGGTGGCGGAATTATTTTCTCGGCAGTTTCTTGGTCACAAACTGCGTGAACGTGCAACAGTCGATCACCTTGATGCAACTCGCGACTCATGTACAAAGTCAGACATCTTCACGACATTCATCGGCGACGACAATTATCCACCGATCCTGGCCGTCGATTTGGCGCCGCCGGCCGTGCTGTTCTGGTGCGGTGATCTCGACGCTGTCAATCAGCGACGGGTTGGAATAATTGGCACGCGGGCGGCGACCGCGGCCGGTCGGTACATGGCAACTCAACTCGGTCACGACTTGACAGCACAGGGCATCGCCGTCATTTCCGGGCTTGCTCGCGGAATCGATGCGTGGGCTCACCGCGGCGCGACAAAGCCCTCTCTGTGGGACGAGCCAGGGTCGCTCACAAATGGACGACCGATTGCCGTCGTAGCCTCCGGATTGGATGTCATCTATCCGCGCGAAAACTCCCAACTGTGGCGCGACGTGCAACGACACGGAGTTGTGATGAGCGAGTCTCCGCCCGGCACACCGCCGGAGGCGTATCGATTTCCATTGCGCAACCGAATTCTTGCCGCACTTTGCGAAGTACTTGTCGTCGTTGAGTCGCGAGTAACCGGTGGATCGATGATCACCGTCGAAGAGGCACAGAAACGCGACGTGACGATCATGGCGGTTCCCGGATCTCCGCGCACGTCTTGCGCGGCCGGTACGAATCTGCTGTTGCAGCAAGGTTGCGCACCGGTTGTCGAAGTCGCAGACGTTCTGGTTGCCCTAGGACTCGATCACCGACGATGTTTTCCAGATTTATTTGATCCACGACATCGGCCGACCGATGCGGATGAGCGAATTCTCAAATTGTTTGACGACGAATCATTTGGTCATGAGGCGGTCACTCTCGATCAACTTCTCGTTCGCTCGAAAGTCGATCTTGTGAATATGGCCCTCGCTCTCGGTCGCTTGGAGGCAGATGGCTGGGTGGTCAACAACGGTGGATGGTGGGAAGCGGTAGGGCCGTCTCGGGCATGAGCCGCTTGGGCCAAAATCACAACTACCGTTTAGGTCATGGGCTGGAACATTGACCAGTTCGGGCGGTCGCTAACTAGTTCTTCGCCGAACACCGTAAACGCTTATTGCAGCGATGTGACCATGTTTTCGGAGTGGGTAGGTCGACAGAACATTGCCGATCCGACAAAAGTGTCGCGAGATGTCGTGCGCCAATACGTGAGTTTTCTAACGACCATGAAATACGCAAAACGAAGTAACACGCGCAAGATCGCTTCGATTCGCCGCTACTTTGGCTGGCTAGTCCGCAACGGTGTCATGGCCAGTGATCCAACGTCGGGGGTCCATACGCCAAGCGATTCGGGTCGATTGCCGAAGGTCCTGACCTCAGATCAACTTGGAGCATTGCTCGTTTCCTCCGATTCGCATGCTCCACAATGGCGCACGTCCCGCGACACCGCCGTTATCGAATTGCTATACGGAAGTGGACTGCGGGTAAGCGAACTGTGCGGCATGAATGTGAACAGCGTCAACGTCAAAGCCCAGGCAATTGTTGTCATGGGAAAGGGCTCAAAGGAGAGGCGAGTGCCGATGAGTGAGCCATCCATTGAGGCGGTGAAGACGTGGATGAAGTTTCGCCACGAACTTGTCGGCGATGTTGCTGAACCAGCATTATTTCTCAACACTCGAGGTCGAAGACTCGCGCCTCGTGATGTGCGTCGAATTATCGATGCACGATCGCAATCGCCGACGCATCCGCATGCGCTTCGCCATACATTTGCCACTCACTTACTAGACAACGGCGCAGATTTGCGCGCGGTTCAGGAATTGCTTGGTCACAGTGACGTGGCTACGACACAGCGCTATACCCACGTGAGTAAGGAGCGATTGAAGTCCGCATACGGAGCCACCCACCCGCGGGCATAATTAACACGCATGAATGCGCGCCCAGTTCGCCTGACAATTGACGAAGCATGGAAGCGTTGGAATCTCGATAAGGATCCGCTGGCGCGAGAGTGGCTGTTGGTCCACTATGCGTCGCTCATCAAATTCGTAGCCGGTCGTTTAGCTGCCGGGCTCCCTAAGAGCGTGGATACTGCAGACCTAATTAGCGCTGGTGTATTTGGGTTGATGAACGCGATCGACCGCTACGAGCCGGGTCACGGGGCGAAATTCGAAACATACGCAATTCCGCGAATCCGAGGGGCAATCTTGGATAGTTTGCGGGCACTTGACTGGGTACCGCGCACGGTTAGGTCCAGATCACGCACGATTGAGTCGACGATTTCACTGCTCGAACATGAACTAGGGAGATCTCCGACCGACGAAGAAATCGCCTTGAAGTTGCACATCAGCGAAGTCGAGTTCCAAAAGTGGCTCTCCGATATTGCAGCAAGTTCGATTGGGCCTCTTGACCATGTGATGGCCGACAACACGGCCACTCCTACACATAGTGATGTCTACAACTCGACATCACCTGACGCCGTTGTGGACGCAGCAGAATTGCGAAAGGTCATGCGCCTCGAAATCAAGAAATTGCCGGAGCGCGAACGCACGGTACTTGTTTTGTACTACGACGAAAATCTTACGCTCAACGAAATTGGGGAAGTACTTGGAGTTACGGAGAGTCGCGTCTCGCAGATTCATACCAAGGCGGTTCTTCAACTTCGGTCACGCCTACAAGCGGCCGACGTGGCCTAAGTATCGACGAACGCTCGTTCTGGCGCTCAGCGCATTCTTCGTTTTTTCGTCGCCGAGTCATACGCGGGCACTTTCCTGCTCGGTGAAGTCACCTGTGCAAGCGCCAATTGCTGACGCGTTTCGCCAACCTCCATGTCCGTATTGCGCCGGCAATCGAGGAATTGAATATGTGACAGTTCCAGGCAACTTGGTACAAGCAGGCGTTTCCGGTGTGGTTTCGTTTGCTGGCCAAGTTGGCGGAGAGATATATGTCGTCGTCAGGGACCGCAACGGGGTTCTCGTCACGCACGGTTACCTGTCCGAGGCGCACGTGCATACAGGAGAATCGGTAACGGTTGGCGACGAGATCGGACGAGTAAATGAACGGTTGTACTTTGGCGTGCGAATCGATGGTCAATATGTCGACCCAATGCGATGCATGTCCGAGGGAACCGTTATCGCGCGTAGGGCAATACTGATATCGGCGCCACCAAGGCGCACTGCGTGGTCAACCAGATAATCCGATACGATGCGAAGCGGTCAAATCCTTGATCGACAAGTTCCACGTCAGTTCATGTGCTCCATCCTGTGGTCGCTTCGGCGCAGGGGTACATGGCTCTAACCACAGCGAAGGAGTAAGTAATGGCAATCGTCAGTATGCGCCAAATGCTTGAGGCAGGTGTCCACTTCGGGCATCAAACCCATCGTTGGAATCCCCGAATGAAGCGATTTATTTTCGGCGAGCGCAATGGAATTTACATCATCGATCTCGAACAGACGCTCGATCGCGTCGAGACGGCATACAAATTTGTCCGCGATGCAGTTGCCAATGGTGGAACTATTCTGTTTATCGGCACAAAGAAGCAGGCACAGGATCCGGTCCGTTTGTTTGCCGAAAAGTGCGGCATGCCGTATGTCAACGAACGCTGGTTGGGTGGAATGCTCACCAACTTTGACACGATCTCAAAGCGAGTCGGCAAGATGCAGGAGTACGAGCGTCTACGTGACTCTGGCGAATTCGAGCTGATGCCAAAGAAGGAAGCACTCCTAATCGGGCGCGAACTAGTCAAGTTGCAAAAGAATCTCTCCGGAATTCGAGGAATGTCAAAGCGACCAAGTGCCGTGTTCATTCTTGACACAGTCAAGGAACACATAGCCGTAACTGAAGCAAACAAATTAGGTATCGCGGTCGTGGCGGTAGTCGACACGAATGTCAATCCGGACATCATCCAGTATCCAATACCTGGCAACGACGATGCGATTCGCGCAAACGAATTGATGTGTCGGGTCATTTGCGAAGCGGTCATCGAAGGCCGATTCATTGCGGAAAAGACAAATCCACGAGCGACGAGCCCGGCTGCTGCACCAACAGCAACTCGCAGCGTCGAGGAGCAGGCGGAGTTCGATGCCCGGCAAGATGCTGCGCGTCGTGAAGCCGCGGAATCGCAGGCACAGCGCGATGCCCGAGTTGCTCAAGTCGCCGACACGACGACCACAATTTGATCGCAATGTCCTTTTCAGCAAAAGAAGTTCAGGCCCTGCGCCAGTCGAGCGGCGCCGGGATGATGGATTGCAAACGTGCCCTCGAAAATACCAACGGCGACTTTGAAGCCGCCAAATTATGGTTGCGGGAGAAGGGCCTCGCCGCCAGCGCTAAGCGCGACGACCGTGAAAATGCGCAGGGTCTCGTGGCAATGCAGATCATCGGCAATGTTGCCGCCATGGTCAAATTGAAATGCGAAACCGACTTTGTTGCCGGCTCGCCTCTGTTCAAGAGCGAGGCAGACGCGCTTGTACAACTCGTGGTCTCTAAAGGCGCAGATGCGGTTCAAGAGCGCAGCGAACAATTGGACGACTTAAAGATCACCCTTAAGGAAAAGATTGAACTTGGTGAGGTCGTTCGCTTCGAAGCGGCCAATGGAAATATCATCGGTTCGTATCTGCATATTCAAGGTGGTCGGGGAGTCAACGGAGTGTTGGTTGAGATGAGCGGAACCGATTCTGAATTGGCCCACGATGTTGCCGTGCACGCAGCGTTTGCCCGCCCAAAATATCTACAGAAGGAAGACGTGCCTGCCGATGTCATCGCCGCGGAACGGACGACTCTCGAGGCGGTTACGCGCAACGAAGGGAAGCCGGAAGCGGCCATCGGCAAGATCGTCGACGGGCGAGTTCAGGGATTTCTTAAAGATATTGCATTACTCGAGCAGCCCTATGCCAAGGACGACAAGAAATCGGTCGGTCAAGTCATTGGCTCTGCTCGCATTATTCGTTTCGCCCAGGTGGAGATCGGCTAGATATCGGTGGCACCCGCGTCGTCAACCTCTGCGGTCAAGCCGCGTTGGAGTCGGGTGGTATTGAAATTGTCTGGCGAGGCGCTCGCCGAGTCATCCGGCTTCGGACTTGATTCGGTAGTACTCAATCAAATCGCCAGCGAATTGCAAGAAACCCGAAGCGAACTTGGGGTGGACATCGCCATTGTTGTCGGCGGGGGAAACTTCTGGCGGGGCATCGAAGGGGCCGATCAAGGGATGGACCAAGCCCAGGCGGACTACATGGGAATGATCGCCACGGTTATGAACGCACTTGCCTTGCAAGACGCTCTCGAAAAAGTCGGCCAGCATTCGCGAGTTATGACGGCGGTAGAAATGCCAAAGGTCGCCGAACCATATATACGACGTCGAGCCGAGCGCCACCTCGAGAAAGGTCGCGTCGTCATTCTTGCCGGCGGAACTGGCAACCCGTTTTTCACGACTGACACAGCTGCAGCGCTGCGTGCGGCAGAGATTTCGGCGCAGGCAATTTTGAAAGGGACGCATTCGGGAATCGACGGAATTTACAGCGCTGATCCAAAGATTGATCCGACCGCAACTCGATTTACAAAAATCAGTTACCTCGATGTGATCAATAAGGGTTTGAAAGTCATGGATTCGACTGCGATCACGTTCTGTCGCGACAACAACATTCCAATTGTTGTGTTCAACCTGCTGGAGCGAGGCAACGTCAAGTCCATACTCAAAGGCGCCGAAATAGGTACGCTGGTCGCGTGATCGACGAAACAATGCGTGTTGCCATGGAAAACATGGCGAAGGCACTTGAGCGTCTGCAGTCGCAATTCCTGACCGTGCGTACGGGACGACCGAATTCGGCGCTGTTTGAGAAAATCCCCGTCGACTATTACGGCGCGACCGTGCCAATGGTCCAACTCGTGACATTTCAGGTTCCAGATGCGCGGACCCTCGTCATCAAGCCTCACGACAAAGGTTCGATCCAGGCGATCGAACGGGCGATCCAGGAGAGCGATCTCGGGGTAACCCCTGGAAACGACGGCGTCGTCGTCCGCATCAATTTTCCACTGTTAACAGAGGATCGTCGAAAAGAGTTTGTCAAAGTCGTTAAAAACATGGCAGAAGACGGGCGCATCGCCTTGCGCAACGTGCGTCGCGATGCCCGAAAGGCTCTGGAAGTCGCCGAAAAGGATGGCGAAATTTCAAAGGACGAACTGGATCGGGCGGAGAAAGATTTGGAGAAACTGACGCACGACCATGGCGAAGGTCTGGATAAGGCGTTGGCTCGCAAAGAGCAAGAACTTCTTGAAATATGATGGGGACAACGAGGGGGTCATCTGATGAGTGACGACAATTATCGCCGTGACAGACGTGACGATTCAACCAAGGGTGTCGATCCAACCAAGGACCCCACAATCGACTTTGGCGATGAATTCGGCGTAGTCAGATTTTCCGATGACGATGACAGTTCGCCTGCGATCACCTTCGATTCGGCCGACACGGATCAGCTTCCACATTGGACCGAACCGCCAACGGGAAAAATTCCACGATTCATGAAGTCCGGTGGCGAGCCCGATACTCGCGACAACGATCGAACCGATGTGTGGTCGGAATACAATTCGCCTGCGCCAACACCTTCGGCTAGTCAGCGAAGGCCAGTTGTCGATCTAACGGGCGGCCCTCGTACTCGACAGTCAGAGGCGCCACCTCCAGTTTCTAGACCGCGTGGTGACAAGCGAGTAGTGATTGGAACCGATCCAACCGACGAACGTCGTCGACCATCCGCGCCGCGAGATCCATCTGGTTCGGCACCACGCAGGAACCCACCGCAGCAGGTATCGCGTGGGCGTCAATCGGGTGATTCGCGTCCAGTCGTTCGACGCGATCCACGTGCCGGCAGTCGCGGTCCAAAGCGACGACCGCCATCCAGTCGAAATGGTGGAAGTCGTGATATGCCAACCGCAACAGCCGTTGGTGCGTTGCTTGCCGCGGTATTCATTGCCGCGTTGATGTGGCGACCCGCGGCGGTGATGTTAATTATTAGTGTCATCATTGCCGTCGCCGCTTTCGAGTTTTTCTCCAGAACCACCGAGCGCGGTTACCGTCCGCCCATGGCAATCGGCGTTGCCGGTTGCGTGGCAGCACCACTTGCCGCGTACTGGATTGGCGATGCTGCACTGCCGTTGGTTTTTGTGTTTGCCTTTGTTGCTAGTTCGATCACGTTTGTAAGCGCGGACAGCATCGAAAGCGGCCCAGTGCCAAATATGGCTATTACAACACTTGGCCTTACCTGGATTGGATTGCTCGGTTCATACGCCGCGCTTATTTTGCGATTTTCAAACTTTGGCGGAGGCTTCGCCAATGTGGGAACCGACACGCTGTTCATAGTCGTCGCTGGCGTCATTGGCAACGACATTGTTGCGTTATTTGTCGGTCGAACAGCGGGTCGTACTCCGCTTCGCGATTGGATCAGCCCACAGAAATCATTTGAAGGCGCAATTGGCGGGGCGATCGGCACGCTTGGCGCAGTCATGTTGGTTGGAATGCAAAGCGATACGTGGAACAGCGTTGGTGAATGGATCGCATTGTCTGCTGTGATCATCGTTATGGCTCCGCTCGGCGACTTGGTTGAGTCGATGTTCAAGCGAAATCTTGACATCAAGGATTTTGGGACGGTGCTGAGCGGACACGGTGGAGTATTGGATCGATTTGACAGTCTCATCTTCACCTTGCCTGCCGCTTATTACCTTGCACTTGTGATGCAACCCTGGAGTTGAGTATTTGCTGACAGACTTGGGTCTATGAGCGTGACCCGAGTTGCGATCGCCGGTTCGACAGGCTCAATTGGTACTCAGACACTCGATGTCATAGCCGCGTCTCCGCAAGATTACGAAGTGGTAGCGCTTGGAGCGAGTTCGTCGGTTGATGCCCTGGTAGCCCAAGCCCGTAAGTGGCGACCAAGGTTGGTCGCGGTCGCCGACGCAGGGGCCAGACAGCAAGTTGCCAAGTTGCTCGACGGACTTGAAGTGGTGGAC
>JBDTPW010000095.1:0-6752 GCA_039932495.1 Ilumatobacteraceae bacterium | reverse complement strand
GCCAGTCAAGCCAGGCAAATTCAGATCGATGTGTTTTGCCAATCGCTTGGTAAGTGGACGAGATCTTCAGGAGTATCGATGTCTACTGCGAGGTCTGGATCGTCGATGATCCGCGTTTCATAGCCACGTCGCGTCGCCTCCTCGCGGTGAAGTTGGAAGCTGTGTGGACCGTAGTGAAACTCGAACGGACAATCGGTGGCGATCACCATCACATTGGTCCCGTCATTCCTTTGGTCGCTGACTAGACCGATTGATGTGGGCGACATCGATTCGTCCAACAAGTGATCGAAGCGTGTGGCGAGAGGCAAATCAGAATGGGCGATGACTGCCCACGAAAACCCGGCGTCTAGCGCGGCATCTACTCCTTCTTTCACAGCATTGTTCAAACCAGGATTTTTTTGATTAATCGCAATCGCGCCGCGTCGGTGGGCGAACTGAGCAACTTCGTCGTCATCGCAGACCACAAAGACGGAAAACGGGTTGGCCGCCGTGATTACGCGCGTGGCGGTATAGATCGCCAATCGGTGACGATCGGTGGCATCTAGTTCCTTGGCCAGCCGCTCCTTGGCCTCGTCGAATGACTTGATCGGGATGATCACTGCGGTTGTCATACGGGGTGCCACGACCGAGTCAGCCTACGCTGGCCATTCGTGGAGACTCGCCTGTGCGTGGTCGGTGGCGGATCATGGGGCACAACCATTGCCGCTCTTGGGGCTCAAAGTATTGACACTGTGTTGTGGGTCCGTCGACCGGAATTGGCACGAGAAATAAATGAATACCACACAAATTCCACCTATCTTGGCAACGTTCTGCTACCGGATTCGCTGCATGCAACGAGCGATCTTGAAGATGCGTTGTCGGGGGCGGAAGTCATCGCCATGGCGGTACCAGCCCGCGGAATGCGCGAAGTTGCCAATCGAGTTGCTCAATTCGCCCATTCGGGAATTCCGATCATGAGTTTGGCCAAGGGGCTCGAGCGAGGATCATTAATGCGAATGAGCGAAGTGATCTCCGACGCGGCCCCGGGTCACCCAGTCGCGGTGCTCAGTGGGCCGAATCTGGCTCATGAGATTCTTGTCGGTCAACCAGCGGCAAGTGTTGTGGCCTGCGCGGATAATGACATTGCCAGAATGCTGCAGGAGTTGTTCAGTCGGCCAACTTTTCGCCTGTACACAAATCCAGATGTGATTGGATGCGAAATCGGTGGAGTCGTCAAAAATGTGGTGGCAATCGGAGCCGGAATAGTTCAAGGTTTTGGATTTGGTGACAACACTCGGGCCACGCTCGTGACGCGCGGGTTAGCAGAAATGTCACGCCTCGGAGTCGCGCTTGGGGCCAACGTGCTCACCTTCGCCGGGCTTGCCGGCATGGGCGATGTAATGGCAACGTGTTCATCTTCCCAAAGCCGAAACACAAGTGTGGGAATTCGACTTGGCCACGGTGAAACGATTAGCGAAATTATTTCATCGATGAAAATGGTTGCCGAAGGTGTGAACAGCGCTTCGTCAGTTCTCGAACTTGCTCGCCGTCACGATGTGGAAATGCCAATTACTCAACAAGTGTCGGCGGTTTGTGAGGGCGAAGTGAGTGCCGCCGATGCACTGCGCGCGCTGATGGGGCGGACCAACAAACCAGAGTAAGCGACCAGTCGTGGTGACAAACGCTGGGCAATACTTATCAAGTGGCGAGCCTTTCGATTACTTCGCGTGTGCGACCGACAAAGCATTTGGTCGGAGTCCGCGGAGGTTCGTGGCACGCAGTTGTTAACGAGCGCGGAGCAATTTGGCCAAGCGACGGCAGTCCGGTGCTGAACTGGTACGTCGCCGCCGATGATCGTTGGCACGACCCATCCGCCGAAGGCACGGTGCGACAGGAGCGGCGCGGCGGGATTCCAGTCATCGAAACTCGCCTGAGGGTGCCGGGTGGCGATGTTGTGCAGCGGGTTTACGGAACTGTCGAGCACGGCGGGCTGATCGTGATCGAATTAGAGAACCAGTCGACGCTGCCCGTGGTCGTTGCACTTACCCGTGGAGATATTTTGGCCCAGCGACCGGCAAGTTCGGCTCCAATATCGGGTATTTCGCTGCCAGAGGGAAGCGTGGCGTTCCCAATCGGCCACAAGGCGACGCTCAAACTTGCGCTGGCCGCATCTGGTACTTCGTTGCGACACTTGCCTGGCGGTCTCGTCGATGCCGAGCAACTTCGGCGAGGTTGGTCAACCGCCCTCGATCGGGCAAGTCGGTTGGTGCTTCCGGATCGCGAACATTGCGATGCGGTGGCTCGTATTCGGGCCGATCTACTTATTGACTCTGGTATTGATTTTTCGGAACTTGCCAGCGACCCGGCTGCCTATGTCTTAACTCTCGTTGAGTTGCAGCGCTTGGGAGAGAAAATTGATCAACATGTTGTCGGTCTTGTCGATGCGGTTGAATCGCTTCTGGCCACCAATTCAAAAAAGGCGCACATTGGTTGGGATGTCGAGCGAGCACTATTTGGGTCTCAACGACTGTTCCATGGCCTGGACGAGACACGCGCCGTTGCAGATGTGGCCGCATCACATTTTCGTCTTGGACAAGTCACTGAAGAGTCGACAGATTTTCTAACCGACATGCCGCCTGGCATTCGTGGGATTGCATGGTTGGAAGATCAGCTCGTCTCTCTGCGTCGAGATGGAACGGCAGCGATTTTCAGTCGTTCGATTCCCAATCGCTGGCTAGGGGTTGATCTAGAAGCACATTCGTTAATGGCCGACGCCACACGATCGGTGAGTTGCGCACTGCGTTGGCACGGCGAGCATCCGGCGTTGCTGTGGGAAGTTGTCGGACCGCCGGGCTTGCATCTCAGTGCCGGCCGATTCGATCCAACATGGTCGAGCAACGAGAGCACGGGAGAAACTCTGCTCAGCGGATTCTCCGTTTAGGATTTGCCCAATGGTCACAATCGAGTCGAAGTCCGACGCGCCGATTCGACTCACTGAGTGGACAACATGTGGAGGTTGTGCCGCCAAGTGGGGCGCATCGCTGCTCACCGATCTGTTGGACGGATTTCCAGATGTACTCGACCCCGCGTTGCTTGTCGGACTTGCCCCGTTCGACGATGCGGCGGTGTATCAAATATCGCCCGAAGTGGCGTTGGTCAGTACAACCGACTTTTTCCCTCCGCTTGTCGATGACCCAGGCGATTTCGGTGCCATATCCGCCGCCAACGCGTGCAGCGACGTGTACGCGATGGGCGGGCGAGTAGTAATGGCGGTCAATGTGGCCGCATTCCCAGAGAATTTTCCTCCATCTGCGATCGCCCAAATTTTTGCGGCGGCGGCAGATGTTGTCGCACAAGCAGGAGGCAGCATTGCAGGCGGTCATACGATTCGCAATCCCGAGCCGATCTTTGGTCTGGCAGTTCAGGGAGTTGTTCATCCCCAGCACATTTTTCGCAAAGGCGGAGCGCTGCCGGGCGATGTCGCCCTCATTTCCAAACCGATCGGCACTGGCATTGTCTTGGCCGGAGGTTCGGCAACCGACATCGCCGTAGCGATTGTCGGCATGCGCACTCTCAATCGGTTGGCGTCCGAGCAATTGCAAGCCCTGGGTGCCGCCGTTCATGGAGTCACCGATGTAACCGGCTACGGCCTGGCGGGGCACGGATGGGAAATGGCCGATCGAAGCAATGTCCAATTGGTGATCGACAGTTTGGCGATTCCGGTGTATCCGGGTGCTCGAGAAGCCGCGGGCCGGGGGACACGAACGGGTGGCGATCCCCGCAATCGCACGTACGTAGACGGACACTTCTTCGATTCGCGGAAAGTTGCGGATAACGACGATGCGATCACGGCATTGTGCATGGATCCGCAGACGTCGGGTGGGCTTTTGGCCGCAGTATCGCCGGAAGCTGTCGACAAATTGCTTAGTTCGAGCGAAGTTACATGGACACGAATTGGCGAATTTAGTGCAGGCCATCCGCGCGTGGTCTTGTGCTAAATCGGAACCGATAGCAAAAATGTCACGAACGTCGGCGCCGACCACCACTCTCGAGCGGCAACTTCGGGCTGAAGGTTTCGAATGCATAGTCGGGCTAGATGAAGTTGGCAAGGGTGCGTGGGCCGGACCACTCACCATCGGTGCGGCGGTGCTGCGCGCCGACGTGCTGGATATGAATGAACCGGCGGCGTATATGGGCGGAGCGCGAGACTCAAAACAAATTGCGGAGAACCAACGAGATGCGGTGTTTGATGTCGTCGCTCGCACCGTCGCTTCGTGGGGGGTTGGTCATGCCTCTGCGGAGGAATGTGACGCGTTAGGGATGAACGCCGCCCAGCAACTCGCCACTCGGCGGGCTCTTGCTCAACTCGGTGTCACACCCGATGCTGCGATTGTCGATGGCAAATGGGATTTCGTTGCTCCACACATTTCTCGGGTGATCACCCAAGTCAAGGCAGACACGACGTGCTTGTCAGTCGCGGCCGCATCGGTGTTGGCCAAGGTGACAAGGGATCGAATCATGCGCCAATGGGCGGAAAACTTTCCGCAATGGCACTTCGAAACGAATAAGGGATACCCGTGCCCGAAACACCGAATGGCGTTGCAGGGTTACGGACCGTCGGCTGTGCACCGAACGAGTTGGGCATTCATGCCCAACTTTGTGCCTTGGATGCTTGCAGATACTTCCGCACAGACGACCCGTGTGCGTCAGTCACTTCAGTGATTCATAGTACCGAGCAAGATGTTCGAGATCCTTTGCTCTGCCCGATGCAGTCTTCAAACGGATCCATTGCTCCTTCGAAATCATCGCAAATGCGACCGTACCAAAATTGCCTTCCACGCTTTCACTTTCTAGATCATCAAATCCGCGAGGAGCTCCATCTGGAGTAAAGACGATATCAAGTAGGCCGTATTGGGTTACTAGATGCAAAGTGTCATATTGAGCCCAATTTTCAACAGGGTGTCGTGGAAACCATGCACCGGTGTCATCGACTGTGAGCAACCCAGCCTTTAGCTCTTCGAACACTTCGGCAAGGCGACCCAAATTTCCTTCATCTCGTGCAGGAGTGATATCTACATCGATAGTTGCAGGTACCGGCAGATTATGGATCTGTGCAGCAATTCCGCCAATCAGTACAAATCGAACTCCGTATTTATTTAGAGCGCTGAGCAACCCTGCTACGTCAAGTTCTGGCCGATTATCCAATATGTTTCACACGTGCTTTCTCTTTTTTGGTATGTTTTGCCAACTCGCGTGGGTCGATGAATTTTTCCGAGGCAAGGCGCGCCGCATCATGAGTATCTGGTTCTGCTAAGCGCATCCGTAACTCGAAGCCAGCGGAATTCAATAACCGGGTCAAGGTCTCCACCGACGGTGATCGTCGCCCAGATTCATATGCAGACACCGCAGCCTGACTTGTGTGCGCCCGGGTTGCTAGAACCACTTGACTGAGTCCGGCTCGTCGCCGGGCCATGCGAACGAGGTGACGCGAGGAGGATTCTGTTGGCATATCTCTATTATATCGGTACAGGTGTAGTAGCCAGCTCCAGTAAGTCTGGCCCCAGTAGCAAATCCCGACCTAAACGGTACGGTATTGATGTGGCCAATTACCGAGAGCTGCTGGCTCAAACGAAATCTCAAATAACCGAAGTAGATTCCGCCGAGGCGGCGATTCAAATCGATGCAGGTGGCGTGGTCGTGCTTGATGTGCGCGAACCGGAGGAATACGACCAGGGAGCGATCATCGATTCGCTACATATCCCGCGAGGAAACGTCGAGTCGCAGATCGAAAGCAAAGTCATTGACAAATCAATCCCGATCATTATTTACTGCGCTGTAGGTGCGCGAAGCGCATTTGCCGCCAAATCATTAAACGAACTTGGCTACCGAAACGTGTCGTCACTTGCCGGTGGTTTCAATAAGTGGAAAGACGAAGGTCGTTCATGGAGTACTCCTGAACGGCTCACCGCCGAGCAGCGAATTCGCTATCAGCGACACCTGTCGTTACCGGAGGTGGGAGTCAACGGTCAGACCAAATTGTTGGCCAGCAAGGTTCTGTTACTTGGCGCAGGTGGACTTGGTTCTCCGGCCGCTCTCTATCTAGCCGCCGCAGGTGTTGGCACAATCGGAATTGTTGACATGGATGAGGTCGATGCATCAAATCTGCAGCGACAAATTCTGCACAACGTTGATCGAATCGGAGATCGCAAGGTCGATTCGGCTAAAAAGACGATCACGATGCTTAATCCGGATGTCGATGTCGTCACGTACGACACTCGTCTTGACGCTGGAAACATTCTGGAGATCATCGATGGCTACGACGTCATCGTTGACGGTGCAGACAATTTTCCAAGCCGCTACGTGTTGAACGATGCGAGCGTGAAGTTGGGTATTCCGGTCGTGCATGGCTCGATCTTTCGCTTCGAGGGAATGGTCACCGTGTTCGATCCAAAAAATGGTCCGACCTATCGCGACATGGTGCCTCAACCACCGCCGGCCGAACTGGCTCCAAGTTGCGCAGAGGCGGGAGTGCTCGGCGTGTTGCCTGGAATTGTTGGATCAATTCAGGCTCTCGAGACAATCAAGCTCTTGCTCGGAATCGGTGACTCGCTCGTTGGTCGAATACTGAGCATCGATACGACGGAAATGACATTCCGCACATTTAATTTGAAAGTCGACCCCACCAACGAAGTGACATGGACGAATCGTGATCGCATTGAGGTGCGAGACCTCGATGGTCTATGTGCACCTTGGGTCTCCCACTAGCACCCGTT
>JBDTPW010000094.1:0-6943 GCA_039932495.1 Ilumatobacteraceae bacterium | reverse complement strand
AGTCGATACTGCCAAATCGACGATCGCGTCGCTGAAAATCATCGATCGCCATTTGTAAGTGCTCGACGTTGCATTTGGTCCACGGGATGTCGAGAAATACCAATTCGCTGTACGCCAATTCCCATACCAGCGATGTTGGCAATTGATTCGGTCGGCCCAACACCACGACGAGGTCCGGATCATTCTGAGATGGAGACAAGATTGAGGTTGCAAGCATTGCCTCATCAAATTCAGTGGTGTGCTGCAGCCTTTTGACGGCGGCAACCACTCTTTGCCGACCGTCTGTACATGGATCAATAGTCACAGTGAGTCCCTCGTCGGCGATGTATGAAACGCGATCGTGGTGCAATTCACCTCCACTCGCCGCGATGACGCTGCCAAACACTTTGTCAAGATCGGCGCTGGAAAGAACTCCGGAAAATGGACACACCGTGAGCCACCGAACCTCTGTCCCGCGAACCGCGCGTGTGAGTGTTTCCAATTGGGACTTCCAACCGGGCGGGGAAATCGCCTTCCACTCCTCCGCCGTGCCTCCACAGACGAGCAAATGTGTCAAGTTGGACATGACTCCATTGTCTCACGAGGCATCAGTAGGGTTTGGTACGCATGAATGAACCACAAAGAGCTCTCCATGTGGCATGCATCATGGATGGCAACGGACGCTGGGCCCGCCGACGAGGACTACCCCGAACGGCCGGACATACCGCGGGCGAGGAATCGCTTGCCGAGATTGTTCGTCAGGCTGCCAAACGCAATATTGGTTGGCTAACAGTCTTTGGATTTTCGACAGAAAATTGGATTCGGCCGCGATCCGAGGTGCGACACATTCTTGCTTTACATCGGAAACTATTTGGTCGAATCGACGAACTGAATGAAAACAACGTTCAGGTGAGATGGATCGGTCGGCCATTTGACGAGCCAGGGGCTAGGACTCCTGTGTACATCCAGCGGGCGATTCGGCGAGCCATCGACGACACTGCACACAATTCCGGGATGGTGCTGACCGTCGCATTCGACTACGGAAGTCGAGCCGAGATCACGCGAGCGGCGAACCTGGCGGCAAGAGAATCACGGTTTGATTCTCCGGTGACCGTGGAGTCGATCCAGCGTCATCTGTACGACCCGTCTCTTCCCCCTGTCGATGTTCTCGTTCGCACCTCTGGCGAAACACGAATTTCTAATTTCATGCTCTGGCAGATAGCGGGAGCGAAAGTGTTATTTACGGAACGACACTGGCCTGACTTTGATGGGGACGAGTTAGATTCCGCAATTGATCTGATCAATAACTAGTCGTCGTGACTCTTTCCCATCGGGATCAACGGGTACGAGATACGTTGCATTTGGCAACTTCAACTCTTGCTGAGGTCGAGGAACGAACTGGCCAAGACGAGATGGCGATGACCATCGCTCGCTCGATCGATAAGCGTCGACATCTTGTCGTTCAAGCGGGAACCGGTACAGGAAAGACGCTTGGCTATCTAGTTCCGGCGATTTTGTCAGGCAAACGAACCGTTGTGGCGACCTATACAAAGGCGTTGCAAGACCAGTTGGCGATGCACGATCTGCCGATCCTTGCCAAGTCATTGGCCGACGTGCTTCCTTCCCCTCTCTCATGGGCAGTGTTGAAAGGACGGCAGAATTACATCTGCCTGCAGCGAATGCACGAAATTCATTCATCTCCACAGGACAGCCTGGATTTGAAAACATCCGATGCCCGATTGAGCGCTGAGATTGCCAGGCTCAAGCAGTGGTCGGAGGAAACAGAATCGGGCGATGGTGGTGAACTTTCCTGGACGCCAAGTGATACAGCTTGGCGGCGGGTCAGCGTCGGTAGCGATGAATGCCCCGGTGCAATTCGATGCCCGTCAGGGACCGAATGTTTTACCGAACGGGCTCGCCGAAAAGCCGAACTGGCCGACATCATCGTCGTCAACACATTCCTCTACGGCCTGCATATTGCTTCGGACAGGGGTTTACTGCCTGAACACGAGGTCGTGGTTTTCGACGAGGCGCACCAACTTGAAGACGTCATTAGCGCAACGAACAGCGTAGAAATAAGTCCCGGCAGAGTGTCGACGGTTGCCGTGGCGATTCGCAGCATCGTTCATGACGAGTCGCTGTCGGCCAAATTTGCCGATTCCGGCAACCAACTGCGCCAGGTTCTTGCGCCGCACGTCGATAAGCAAGTGGTACAGCCGATCGCCGATGATGTTCGTTCCGCACTTGTCAACCTGCGGCTTCACATTGACTCTGCCCTAACAGCCATGCGGGCGATTGCATCCGACGATGAGTCTGCCAAGCAGCGAAAATTGCGCGCACAGGGTCTTTGCGCACGGCTCGCCGAAAATATTGACATAAGTCTCGGATCACTGCAGGGTTTTGTGGCGTTTGTTTCCGGCTCGAGCGAACGACCCGCTCTACAAATTGCGCCACTCGACGTTGGACCCGCACTCGAAAACGGAGTTTGGTCGATGCGCACCGCGATTCTCACCAGCGCCACTGTTCCGTTATCGCTGCCCCAGCGAATCGGATTACCTGATGATCGATATGACGCGATCGACGTGGGAAGTCCATTCAATTATGAGCAGAATGCCATGCTCTATTGCGCAAAACATCTTCCGGAACCAAATTCTCCGTTGCGCGACGATGCCGTTCACAATGAAATCGCCGAACTCATTACGGCCGCTGGTGGGCGAACACTTGCCCTGTTCACGACATACAGAGCCATGCATGCGGCCGCCGACGCGATGCACAAGAGGCTCCCATTCCACATCTGGAGACAAGACGACCTACCAAAGATGGCACTGCTCAACGAATTTGCGAATGTCGAATCCTCTTGCCTGTTTGCCACGGCAGGTTTCTTCCAGGGTGTCGATGTCCCTGGGCGGACATTGAGTCTCGTCATCATCGACAAATTGCCGTTTCCTCGTCCAGATGATCCGTTGCTTATGGCTCGTCGCGAATTGGTTGGACGAAGCGCATTTACCCGAATCGATTTGCCTATGGCCGCCACTCAACTTGCACAAGCGGCAGGGCGACTCATCCGTTCACGGTCGGACAAGGGCGTGGTCGCGGTACTTGATCCGCGTTTGGCAACAAAGGCATATGGCAAACAAATTGTTGAAACTCTTCCTCCAATGACGCGCACGATCGACCGCCAGGAGGTTGAAGAATTTCTTCGATTCGCTACGAGGGAATAAGTCGATATCCCATTCCGCGAACAGTATGAATTATTTTCGGCTCATCTGGATGATCTTCGATTTTCACTCTGAGACGGCGAATGTGGGCATCAACCAATCTGCTATCCCCCAGGTACTCATACCCCCACACCCGCTCGAGCAATTGATCGCGCGACAGCACCATATTCGGATGATCGGCAAATTCGCATAGCAGGTGGTATTCGGTCTTGGTCAGCGCGATTTCGTGGTCGCCCTTACGGACCACGCTTAAGTCACGGCGAATTTCGATGTCGGAAAATTTCATATTCTGCTTTGCCCCGACAAGGTCGCCCTGCAGGTGAGTCCGCCTAAGTGCGGCTCGAATTCTGGCTGCCAATTCTTTGGCCACGACCGGCTTGGTGACGTAATCATCGGCACCGGCTTCAAGTCCGGCAACTAAGTCGTGAGTATCGGTTTGGGCGGTGACCATGATGATCGGAACTATGCTCGACTTGCGCAATGCCCTGCACACTTCAAACCCAGACATATCCGGTAGACGCAAGTCCAGAAGCACAAGGTCTGGCGGCGACTCGACAAATGCGGCTAACCCGCTCGTGCCATCGGCCGCCTCGCGGACTTCATAGCCTTCGTCCTCCAGCGCAAGTCGGAGTGCCGCCCGAATATGGGAGTCATCCTCAATGAATAGCAGCGAATGCATCACCGAGCATTCTGCCTTACTTGGACAATTTGTTACCTAAAACGCATAGAAATAGGGCGTTTGCGTCAAATTCAGTGGCGAAACTTGGACTGTACACCGACGGGTCGTCATGCTCCCCCTTGACGCCCGTCGGTGTTTTTTCGTTTCGCACACGATGGTCATGAACAACTTTTGCGACATGCTGTATGGGTGCCACGCCGGACCTCCGCTCGTATCGTTCTCGGCTTACGCGGACGGATGGTCGTGTTTTTCAGTTTGGCCGCATTTGCGGCCGCGCTCGCGTTGAGCGTTGTGACATACGCAAGTACGCGTTCATACTTGCTCAATCAGCGGAGTGATGTCGCCAAGCGTCAGGCATTCAACAACGCTCAACTTGTTCGAACCGTTATCGACAATGACCCGAATGAAATTGGGAATCTTGTCACCAACATTCGTAGCGAACGTGGCGGTTATGCAGTGGTCCATGTCGACGCGACCGATTCCCAAAATGAATTTTTCTATGCCCAAGAGCCGTTGCACTTCACCCAGTCCAACCTGCCTCAGGAACTCGTCAGCCAAACCTTGGCGGGTAAAACTGGGCGCCAACGATTTAGTTTTCAAGGCGATCCGTATGAAGCAGTGGGGGTTGCGATTCCCGCAGTAGGGGCCCAATACTTCGAAGCGTTTTCACTCACCGACGTTGAGCGCACTTTGCGCACAATTCAAACGACGCTTCTTCTTGGTGTCGCCATCGTCACCATTGCGGCTGGTGTACTCGGATTTTCCACAAGCCGAAATGTTTTGAGGCCATTACGTCGCGTAGCCAATGCGGCCAATACCATCGCCACCGGCGGCCTAGACACTCGCCTCGAGCCTGAAAACGATCCTGACCTCAATCAACTTGCAACGTCGTTCAACGAAATGGTTGACGCGGTTCAAACCCGGATCGAACGCGAGCAAAGATTTGCCAGCGACGTAAGCCACGAATTGCGGTCGCCGGTGACGGCACTGGCGGCGGCTGTGGAGGTGTTAGAGGCTCGGCGCGTTGATTTCAGCGAGCGGAATCAGCAGGCACTCGACATTGTGAGCACCCAGGTTCGTCGATTTGATCGAACGGTACTTGACCTTCTCGAGTTATCGCGGCTCGATGCTGGGGCGAGTGAATCGCACCTCGAGTACGTGATCATGCCAGACCTAATAAGTCGAATCATGACGCGGCACAATTACGCAGATGTTCTGTTCGTCAATTCACTTACGCCAGAAATTTCAAATCAGGAGGTTCTGACCGACCGACGCCGCGTCGAGCGAGTTCTCGTCAACCTGTTGGATAATGCCCGAAATCACGGAAACGGCGCGACTCGGGTTGGTCTCGATTCCGTCATTGACCTGTTCGATGACTTGTTGCTACTCAGCGTGGAAGATTCTGGTCAAGGTATCGCTACCAGTGAGCGTGAACGAATATTTGAACGATTCGCAAGAGGCACTGCCTCACGCAATAGCACTGGAAGCGGCTTAGGCCTGGCGATTGTTTATGAACATGCCAGAATTCTTGGCGGTCGCGCATGGGTTGAAACCGCCATGAGTGGCGGAGCCCGATTCGTTGTTTCGATGAAGCGAACCGCGCGAATTCCCGAACAAGGGGACGAGATCGAATGAGACGACGAATTCTTCTCGGACTGCTAATTGTTGCAGGCTGTTCGGTCCCCGCCAGCAGTGGCTACGAAGGAATTCCGGCGGGTGATATCCCATTTGATTTGAATGCACCTTCAACGACGGCGGCGCCGACGACTACAACTTCGTCAACCACAACGACGATTGACCCGAATGCGCCAACCGGCGAACCTGGGGTAATCAACGAGATCGTTGACCTCTATTTTGTTAGCGGAAGCAACGTCGTAAAGACTCAGCTCAATATCGCTAGCCCGGCAACCGCGACGCAGACTCTTGGTTCTCTCATCGCTGGGCCACCACGGGACGGAACCGCTGTTGGCATTCGCAGCGCCTTACCCGGACTCTTCACGGCAACCGTAAATGTTGAGCGCGGGGTCGCGACCGTCAACGCGGCCTCATCGTTCCTCAATAATCTGCCTCCTGGAGACCAAAATCTGGCGATCGCCCAGATCGTTCTCACACTCACCAGTCGTCCGGGTATCGGCCAGGTGCTGTTCAGCGTGGATGGAAGTTTGATCGCCGTTCCGCGTGGACGAGGGGACCTTGCTCCGGCCGGTCAGAGCGTGAGCTTTGACGACTATACGAACCTGATCGTCCAAAATCCAGGCGGCTAGTACCCCATCTGTTAGTACCCCAGCCGTTCGACTCGATCCGGGCGATGTTGCCAATTTTTGTCGACAACTACAAACAATTCGATAAACACTCCCGGTGGAAGTTGTTTACGAACGTTGCTACCGACAACTTTAAGGACGCTTCCGTTTTTGCCAATAACCATGCCCTTTTGGCTCTCCCGCTCGACAATAATTTCACAGCGAACTCGTGGCCATTCCCACTCCGTTATCCGAGTTGCAATCGAATACGGCAATTCGTCGTCAAATAATTGAAGCAACTGCTCGCGAACCAACTCCGCAACCCACAGTTGATCTGGCGTTTCACCCGTTGCCTCGGGCGGATACATGGGGTCGCCCTCTGGAAGACGACTCGCCAAATAGTCAACCAACTCCGGCACGCCATCGCCCGTTGTTGCCGACACGGGGAAATACTCAGCCGCGCCCAATTGAGAGAGCGTCTTCAGTTGTTTCATTATCTGACTTGGCGAAGCCTTGTCGGTTTTGTTGAGCACGATGACCGCGGACGACATCGAAATCTGGTGACTCACCCATTGATCCCCGCTACCCGTTGGCTGGGTGGCATCTACTACGAGGCACACAATGTCGACGTCGCGGGTCGACGAGAGGGCTGTCGCGTTAATTCGGCGGCCAAGGGCAGTAACGGCCTTGTGCAATCCCGGCGTGTCGACAAACACAAGTTGCGCGTCCGGTCGGGTGAGAATACCTCGCACCTGTCGTCGAGTTGTTTGTGGCTTGTCGGAAACAATGCTTAGTTTGTGTCCGCAAATGGAATTGAGCAGAGTTGA